>CAJQKG010000241.1 GCA_905478845.1 uncultured Luminiphilus sp. | reverse complement strand
ATGCTGTTCTTAGCCTACGGCATGATGGCGTTACTCGGCGCAGGCACTATCCCCGTTACTTGGACCCGCGCTATTGCGACCAGTTTTTTTAAGCGTCGCGGGCTGGCACTGGGACTCGCGCTGACAGGCACGGGAATTTGCGCGTCAGTCGCACCCCATTATACGGTCTGGCTCACCGACAACTTTGGCTGGCGCGGCGCTTATATGGGTCTGGCATTAGTACCCGTGCTGCTCGCGTGGCCTACGCTATTTTTCTTATTTAAACCCCTCGATACGTCTAGCCATCAAGTCATTGAAGATGCGCCCGATGCGGCAGCGGCAATCAATAGCGGATTGACCCTAGGTGAGGCGATTCGAGGATATCGATTTTGGATCCTCCTGCTCTCCATTCTGTTTGCCTATCAGGGCTTCTCGGGTATCGGCCCTAATCTACTGCCCTCTCTCACCGACGACGGATTCAGCCGTGAACAAGCAGCGTCAGTGCAAAGTGTCTATGGCATCTCCATTATCATTGGCAGAGTGGTCGTAGGGTATTTGGTCGATCGGTTTTGGGCTCCCGGCGTCGCCGCTATATGCCTTGCCGTGCCGGCCGCCGGCGCTTACATGCTCCACGGCTCACAAAGCTTCGAAACTGCGGCACTCGCGGCTTTCCTGATCGGTTTTGCCGCAGGCGCCGAACTCGACTTGATGGCCTTTTTGGCAGCCCGCTATTTCGGACTCGCACACTACGCCAAGATCTATTCTATTCTTTACGCTACCCTCGCCGTCTGTTCTGGGACTGCGCCGATGATTTTCGCTTCTGTTTACGATCAAACGGGTAGCTACGACTATGGCTATGCCGTCGCGTCGGGTTTGTTCTTGGTCTCGGTGGTGCTGATTCTACTATTGGGCAAATACCCAAAAGAATTTGCCAATCCGCATTGAAGCCTGTCCGGTTTAACAACCGACTAACGAGTGCCCTAGGCAGGAAATCCGTGCGCAAGCGAGACCGTTGCAGCATGAAGGCAACGCGGCCCAAGGTGGAACACGCATCATCTTATTGAGTCGGTGATACCGCCTCGCCTGAGCGAGGCGTTGTATCTATCCGCCAACCGGCGCCCAAGCGAGCAGACTGGCGTCGTTTGAGAAGGTGTTGGGCACTAATTTAGCGCCGCCAGCCTCTGCCAACGCGACGTATTCTATCCAGCTCACCACAGCGACGACAGGCGTACCCACGCCACTATCGAAGGTTAATGGACCATAAATGTTAGCCGTATAGATCAGATCTTCTTCACTCACACGCTGGGTGGCATCGTGCCGGGCACCCGCAGGCTCGTAGAACCACGTGCCGGGCCCATAGCCCTCGGGTGGCCCCGCTCTGACACCTAACGCACCTTCGAGCACCAAAAAGTCAGCGCCCCCTAAATGGTTATGCGGCGCAGCAACGCCGTTGTGGCGCACCATGACCGAAATAAAACCGGTCTCTTGGCTGACTCTCAGCACCTTAAGACCGATATCTGGCAAGTCAGGATTCACCACCCAAGGTACCGATCGACAGTCGACAAAATAAGGATGCTGGAAATCACCGGCCGACGCATCCATCACACCGTTAATGAGATGACCCGAGTTCGCTCCGGCAATCGCGAGGGGCGTGCCTTCGCCTTCATAACTACTGCGAGGCGACATACACTCGGCCAATGTGTTGGGCACCATGTCGATGCCCGCCTGAAGTGCTACCTGCCGAATATCCGCACTGGTCACCAAACGTTGCACCCGATTGTCGGCAGTCAACAGCGCAAAAGCACCATAACAATTGACCAACAGCTCGGCGTCCTCACTCGCCTGCAAATGTTCCATGCACGTATTGGCGGCGAGATAACCCCAAACGCCCGGTTCGAGTGTGGTTTCAGCGCTCGAGTCAGAATAAGTCAGCGCACCGGATAGCACCAACATATCCATACCCGACAGGCAGAGCAGTCGCTGTAAAGAGGCCCCCTGCTCCAACCGAATAATGATACTGAACATGCCGCTTTCCATACTCGCACGCAGTGGCTTGATGGAGAACGCCGTCACGCCAGACAGCGTCAACCAGGGCAATAGATTCGTATCCACGCCTCCCTCGTTACCATCGGGGTCAAAATCGGGATTAAACGCTAAAGATCCCTCACTCATAACATTCTCTCCTCACTCATTTAAGTCCACTGTGCGCTACTGGATTATGAACCAAGTCATAAGAGAGGCAAGTGGGTGCATTGACTGCTTTCCTCATGAGGACGAAGGATTTGCACCGTAAACACAGCCAGCACTTGTGTTGCGAGCCCCCGACGCTTACTTTCGCTGCATTGTGATATCAAAAGGCTACCCCATGACACAGCAAGACCCTGCCACCGCTGGCTACGTATTCAATCAGACCATGATGCGTATTCGAGACCCCGAAGCGTCGCTCGCTTTTTACCGGGAGGTGCTGGGCATGACGCTGTACCAGCGAGTCGACTTTGAGGAGATGTCCTTTTCGCTCTACTTCTTGGGTTACCCCGCGAACCATGCTGATAAGCCACTCCCCACAGAGGCAACTGACCGATCACGATTGACGTTTCGGCAGAGTGCCCTACTGGAGCTCACTCATAATTGGGGCACCGAATCGGACCACACCTTTGAGGGCTACCATAGTGGCAATACCGACCCGCGAGGCTTTGGTCATATTGGCATCACGGTGCCAGACGTCTCAGCAGCGTGTAACCGGTTCGAGCAACTCGGCGTTCACTTCGTGAAAAAGCCCGATGATGGCAGCATGAAGGGGCTCGCTTTCATCACAGACCCCGACGGGTACTGGATAGAAATACTCAATGCAGATTCGATTACCGATCTGATTGGCGAGCATGGTGCGCTGAGTCATTAACACGGTATACCCACACCCTGATTCATTTCAGGCACAGATCGCCTTATTCCGCGTTTCAGTGGGGGACTCTCCAAATTGCGCGCGGTAGCGCTTACTGAAATGGGACAGGTTGGCAAAACCCCACGCATAAGCAATCTGGCTAACTTGGCGATGTGCCACTTCAAGGTTGATGAGCTCTTTACGGCAGCCCTGTAGCCGCCGCGAAATAATGAACTCATTCACGGTCATCGCTTCCTCCCTGAAGAGCCAGTGCAAGTAGCGTTTAGAAATGCGGTGTAGGTCTGCAATTTGTCCAATACTGAGTGCTGGGTCAGTGAGATGCTGCTCAATGTAACGAACGATTTCGCGCTGCTGCCGCTGGCGCAGACTTTTGTCCGGTTGCCCATCGACTCTGGCGGCACCGAGCACAAAAGTGTTCACCGCATCCAGTATGGTGTCCGCCTCAATGTCGGCATCATCAAAATTCCTATCAGCCACCCCTCGAATCAAGTTATTCAATAAAAAGCGACTGCCCGAGGACAGATCAAATTTTCTCGGTACCGATTGAAGAGCTGATACCACATCATGGCTCAGTAGCCGCGCGGGCATCGCCAAAGCCACCTTGTGGAGAGGCTCGTAAACCTCAAATCGCGTCGCCTGTGCGCTATCCCAAACGAACGTATCGCCGGCGGCAAGCGTGAAGCGCTGCCCACCAAACTCAATATGCTCACCGCCCTCAAGATAACTCAGCAATATGACCGAAGGCTCGTCAACTCGGGCAGCATGATCTTTCGTACGGAAGCCAGAGCAGGGATCGCATCGACTCTCGATCACGTTGAGCTCGCCGATCACTTTGTGCCGGAGAGAGGCGTTAAACGCACCAGAGGGACGTCGTCCCGGACACCAATCGGAGCCCTGCGCCGCCTTCAGTTTGTCGACCCACTCGTCGTAGGCATCTCCGGTCTGCTCCGGACCTGACGACCATGACTCTTTGACATAGCAGTTCATTTATTCCCGCCTTCGCCCAACGCCTAGCGTGGCCTAGCTTAGCAAGCCTCTGAAAATCGTCAATCCACCCCAGCGAGGTGCTAAAACGGCTTTCTTTACACCGTCAACCAAAGCGCTTATCCCTCTGAACACACCCACCCTAGACGCATCTACCTATACTAGTCGCGTTAATCCATACTTCGTGATGCAAAACTGAAACTCGCAGATAAAAAAGCGATTTAAAAAAATAAGGTGCTCTCATGGCTACTCACACTCTACACCGACTTTCCCCCCTCTCTGTTGCCTGCATGATACTCGCGGGCAGCCTGGGCCCCGCCACCGCCCCACTCTCGTTAGCGCAAGAAGCGATGCTCGAAGAGGTGATCGTCACTGCAAGAAAACGCGACGAGAATCTGATGGACATTCCGGAATCGGTATCGGCTATTTCAGGCATGGCGATTGAGCGACAGAATATTAAAGGGCTGAACAAAATCGGTCTCGCCGTACCCAATCTCAATTTATCGATGCGAACAGACGGCTACCCCAATGTTTCCATCCGAGGACTCGGTGCATTTGGCATGACCCAGGGTGTTGGCTTTTATCTGGACGACGTGCAGTTATTTAGCGATGCCTCGTCGCGCTTTGGTGACCTTGAGCGGATCGAAGTTCTAAAGGGGCCGCAGGGCGTCTTGTACGGCGGCAGTAATGTTGGTGGCGCCGTCAAATATGTCAGTAAAGCGCCCTCAACAGAAGGATTATCGGGTCGCATTAAAGGCCTGGCCGGCGAGCAAGGTATTGTCGACGTTGAGGGTGATATCAATATACCGCTGTCTGACAGCTGGGCGCTAAGAGCCTTTGCCTTCACGCGAGAAGATGATGGCTTTATGCGCAACCCGGGATCTCTTTCTCCCGTTTTTGGGGTGGACTATCAGCAGCCAGAAGACGTGACCGCGTACGAAGAGTCTGGCGGGCGACTGGTGCTAGCCGGCGACTTGAGCGACCGCGTCAGCCTCAATGCGTCAGTGCGCTACAACGAATACGACGGACCCGTGAACAATTGGGCACGAGACTTCGGCCTTGGGGGTAACTTTCAATACCCCTTCACCCTTGATACGAGCCAAAACCCTCGCCACGAACGCGAAACCTTCGGAGCGAGAGTAGAGCTCAATATTGAGATGGGGATGATGGATTTCAAAAGCATCACCTCCTACACCGATACAGAGAGCGATCGCTTAACGGACGTTGACCTCACACAGCTATGGTTTTTCAACACCTTCCGGCCAGAAACGATGGAAGTCTTGACGCAAGAGTTCCGGTTTTCGTCCAACGGCGATGGGCCTGTCCAGTGGGTCGCAGGCGTGTATGCCACCGACTTCAAAGAGACCATGAACTCTACTCTCGACTTCGGTTGGATCATCTTGGAGGGCGACGACCCGACTGTCGGTGTGAAAGTACCGTTTGAAACCCGTCGAGAGGATAAAAGCAATCTCGCCGCCTTCGGTAATGTTAATTTTGATTTAGGCAACTGGGAGCTCGGCTTGGGGCTCAGGATCGATCGGTGGGAGTCTGAAGAGGAGGCAGTCGACGTGGGCCACTCTGCCTCAAAAGATGATGTTGAAGTGCTGCCCAGAGTATCGCTGAGTTACCAGATTAATGACTCGGCCATGTTTTACACCACGGTATCGAAAGGCTTTGAACCGGGCGGCTGGAACGGGATTGCAGACGGTTCACCGCTGATTTTTGGCCCCAATGGCGAAAAGACCCTGCTGGGCTTCGATAAAGAGGAAGCGTTGCAGTACGAATTTGGCTGGAAAGGCGAACTCGCCGATGGTCGGGTTGCCGCCACCGCCGCGTTCTTCTATATCGACTACACATCGAGGCAATACGAATTCATCGTCGAGAATCCCAACGGTGATGGCACGCTGATCGACGGCGTTACCAACGTCGGCGATACTACGCAGTCAGGCGTCGAACTCAGTCTCGCTTGGCAAGCGAGTGACTACCTGCGACTCACTGGCGCCTATGGCTTCATCGATGCCGAGTGGGATGGCGGCACCGTTTTGGCCGATGGTAGTGCGGATCTGAGTGGCGAAACGCCGCCGAATATCGTCGAAAATAGTGCCACTCTCGCTGCCAACTTCAGGATGCCGCTGGCTTCGGGCGCTTTTGATGTCATCGCTGATCTGCAACTGAGTCATAACGGCGAGATGATAGGCGGCAAGCCCTGGGATAACGTAGAGAATCCCGACTTCACCGTGGTAGATCTGCAAATCGGGTTAATGTCTGATCGATGGGAACTGATGCTGAATGTCGACAACGTCTTTGACGAAACTTATTACACCGATTTGGAACCGTTCCCTAACTTCGGATTTGGTGGTCTGACGGGCAGCGAACCTGACCCCATTATGATTGGCACACACGGACATCCGCGACTCGTCACGGGCAGTGTGACTTATCGATTCTGATACACTCCTTGTCGTAAGCAGAGAGAGAAAGGGCAGCAAGTGTCAGACGCATTACAGCTCGCCCAGCGAGCACTAAAGCACTTTAATGAGGGCACCACGGATCGGGCGCCCTCACAGTTAACGGTACCAGTGAGTGCGTATACCGACGAGGCGCAATTTCAGGCTGAGCGGCAAGCCGTCTACTTCGAGTCCCCGATCGCTATTGCCCTGTCTTTAGAGATTCCTGAACCCGGCGACTTTCAGACACAAACCGTTATGGGGGTGCCTCTCCTCATC
>CAJQKG010000240.1 GCA_905478845.1 uncultured Luminiphilus sp. | reverse complement strand
TTACCGTTGATCGGTTACACTCGAGGTGCCTTCTGACACTGAGCATCCTATGGACTGTCCGGTCAGCACCTACTCCTTTTTCGAAAGGCTTATAAAATGCGGTTTGTATGGCTTCAGCTCACTGCAAGTGCTGATTCTGATGGGCCTTGTATTAGTGGGGGCAACCTACGCCCTTTGGGAACATCGCAAGCAGTTGCGCACAGAGCGCGACGAAAAAACGGATCGCTTTTGAGCTATTTCAGCTGGCCTATGAAAGGGGGCGATGAAATCTACAAGGGCCTGATCACAGCAAGTCGCATCATACTGTCGTCGACCACTCTCCCGCGCCAAAACACAAGAAAAAATCCGGCCTGAGCCGGATATCGCTGATCACTTTCTCGCGGTTACTGCATGGTCAATACATGCGCGGTGAGGTCTTCTGCAGAACCGCAGGCCGCTGCCATCACAGCAAACTGAGCCTGCCATTCCTCATCGGCAGCCTGCCATGCCGTCGCGTTATTCATTGACGCGACAGAGCCATGCACATCCACAGAAACGACCGCCCCGTCTTCATGAATAGCGGGCGCCGCAGAATAGGGGTAAGGCGAGGCGTCGCGCTCATAGGCGATCAGCGCTTTTAAAAGCGACAGACCCGCGTCGGCATCTGCGCACGGCCAGTGGTAGACGATCATCATTTGACCGGGCTGAGCGGCGAGCATCATGTGATCACCCTTTTCGTGATGACCGGCTGTGGCAGTAACGGATATCCACAAGGTGGCCATCAGTAGTGTCGCGGTTTTAATCAATCTCATAACATCTCTCCATTATTCAGTTTTAACAATGCATCGTTGGCCGCAAAACCCGAATTACCGCGGGTCCTGATACTCGTAATAGCCGTCGGTTGGGATCATCACGTGTGCCCCAGGGGTTCCAGGGAACATGACATAGGGCGCGCCGCTGTTGAAATCGTCCGTCATACCATCGAGCGAAGAGGGGTCCTTGGGTAACAACATGAGGTGAGGGCCCGACTCGATCCACTGGGAGGGATCCTTGGCATCGGCCAGATCCAGCACACCAGCGGTCGTATTATCTTCACCAACATCACCATGGAGCATCCACATAAACGCATCACGTTCAAGCTGAGGATCTCTGCCTGCCATGAAGTCACTCATCCATTTCAACCCCACGTCGTCGGTACAGACGGGCATTGCTTGATGCGCACTGCTCCAGCCCCCTTCAGGGGCTGGCCGCGGATTCCCCACCATACAGGTCCAGCCATTGGACCCCTCACGCAATACCGTACCATCCAGTCCCAGCACCGTAGCATTCGTGCCCAGTGGTGCCGGCGCAGCAGAAGAATAGGCCCAGATTTGCCATTCGGCGCCATCGTGTGGTCCGGCCGGCTCACCGGCCTGCGCCGTCATCGTAAGGCCCACCAAAAACGCCCCGATAATAAATTCTCTCATCCTATTACGCTCCCGTTAGTCATCCTCTTGAGTCCGCATTGCACTCAGTTGCGCACTCACCTGTTGGCAACCCATGCAAAGCAACGATTAGCCTAGGGTAAAACAAGTGTCGTCACAAACGTCCACTCCCACTACAGACTCAGGCAAATCTTGCCGAAGTGCTGCTGTGACTCCTGATAGCGAAAGGCCTCTGCCAGCTCAGGTAATGCAAAGGTTTTATCAATGACCGGCTGCAGGTTATTGGCCTCGACAGCGGCAATCATGTTGATATGGTCCGCCCGACTGCCGACGGTAATACCACTCAAACGACCATTTTTCCTCATTAACTCGCCAGTGGGCATCTCACCCGCCCAACCGGTGAGTACACCGATGAGACTGATGCATCCATCGATCGCTAAGGCGTTAATGGATTGTGGCAAGTTGCCTGGGCCCCCTACTTCGACGACCAAATCCACTCCACAGCCGCCCGTAAGTTCAAACGCCTGTTCACCCCAGTTGGCCTGCTCTCGGTAATTGATCAGGTGTTCGGCACCCAACGCCTTCAGCCGCTCAAGCTTGGCATCGGATGACGACGTGGCAATGACACGGCAACCCATCATCCGGGCAAATTGCAGTGCCACCACCGACACACCGCCACTTCCTTGCACTAACACCCAATCACCGGGCTTGAGATCTGTCTCGACCACGAGTGCTCGCCACGCGGTTAATCCCGCGCAGGTGAGGGTTGCCGCTGCCGCAAAATCGAGATGCGCGGGCATTCGACTAAAGGCAGAAGCCGGCATGGTAACGCTCTGCGCCGCGAAGCCATCAACATGATCGCCCGGAACACCCAACAAATTAGGCAAGTTAGGACGACCCGAAGGCCAATGAGGAAAAAAGTAACTCAGCACGCGATCGCCCACCACATAATCGGAGACGCCGTCTCCGACCGCCGTGACGACACCCGCCCCATCGGACATCGGAATACGACCATCCGCTGCGGGAATCATTCCCGTCACCACCGCATAATCATGAAAATTCAACGAACTTGCCTTCACCTCAACTTGCACTTCGCCGAGACCAGGCGCTCTTGGCGTCATCTCATTGAGCTGGAGTTGGTCAAGCCCTCCCGGGGCAGAAAGCTGCATTGCTTGCATAAGCGCTCCTATTGCGTCTTATCAGTCAAAAATAAGCATCAAGCCTTTACGTCCGCATGATGCACATCGCTGCAACAGGTGATTACCGCAATCGATACGCGCCTCACTGATTCAGCGGCCAAGGCTCGTGTGTCTGCTAAGCTACCACCAAATACACACATCGACCAAGACATGACCGACTATTAGGCCATGTCGCAACGCGCCCATTTGCTGGTGCCCTCTAGATGAGAACAATCGTCATGACCAAACTCGAACAACTGCGCACCATGACCACCGTCGTTGCCGATACGGGAGATCTTGATGCGATCGCTAAGCTCAAGCCGACCGATGCCACCACTAATCCTTCGCTACTGTTAAAGGCCGCTGCGTTGACACAGTTCAGTGACCAAATCGGAACACTGCAAGCATCTTCTCTGCCGATCGATGATCGTGTCGATCAATTTGCGGTAGCGGTGGGTTCAGAGATCAACCGACTGATACCGGGCGTGATCAGTACGGAGGTAGACGCGCGACTCTCCTTCGACACAGACGCCACCATCGCCAAGGCCGAGAAACTGATCGAACTCTATGCCGACGCGGGCATTAGCGCCGATCGGGTGTTGATCAAGGTCGCTGCGACGTGGGAGGGCATCCGAGCCGCTGAAACGCTGGAGCAACGGGGTATTCACTGTAACGCCACGCTCATTTTCAGTTTCGAGCAGGCCTGCGCCTGCGCAGATGCGGGCGTCTTTCTCATCTCACCGTTCGTGGGGCGCATTACTGATTGGTACACCGCTCATACCGACCTAGTCATTGCCGACCCCCTACAGGACCCTGGCGTACAATCGGTCACGCGCATCTACACTCATTTTAAAACACACCAGTACGACACCGTCGTCATGGGTGCCAGCTTCCGCAATACGGGTCAGGTAGAGGCCTTAGCGGGCTGTGATCGGCTGACGATCAGTCCCACTCTACTGAGCGAGCTAGCGGCTGACGACGGCACGCTGCCCCGTCAGTTGCAGGACACCGGTACACACCTGCCGCGACCAGAGCGCCTCAGTCACAACGCGTTTCTATTCGCCAACAGCCAAGACCCTATGGC
>CAJQKG010000239.1 GCA_905478845.1 uncultured Luminiphilus sp. | reverse complement strand
CGCCGCCCCATACCTCAGAGCAAACACGTGTCAGCGCCGCCGTTAGCGTCGTCTTACCGTGATCTACGTGTCCAATCGTTCCCACATTCACGTGGGGCTTCGAACGCTCAAATGCCTCTTTTGCCATCTTTCTTCACCTCAGTGTGGTTGCAGACGATTAGGACGTCTGATTTTTAGAAATAATTTCTTTCGCGACGTTATTCGGCGCGGCAGCGTATCGAGCGAACTCCATCGTGTAGGTCGCTCGACCCTGCGTCGCCGAACGCAAATCGGTGGCATAACCAAACATCTCGGCCAGTGGCACCTCGGCATTCACAATCTTACCGGCGGCATTCTCGTCCATTCCCTGAATGAGACCTCGGCGACGGTTTAAGTCACCGACCACGTCACCCATATTCTCTTCGGGGGTCACGACTTCGACCTGCATCATCGGCTCGAGCAACTCGGCACCGCCAACCTCTGCCAGCTTTTTGGTCGCCATACTCGCAGCAATCTTAAACGCCATCTCATTCGAATCCACATCGTGGAACGAACCGTCGTAGAGGGTGGCTTTTAGCCCCAGCAGTGGATAGCCCGCTAGGACACCATTTTTCATCTGTTCTTCGATCCCCTTATTCACCGCGGGGATGTACTCCCTCGGCACGATACCGCCAACGATATCGTTCACGAACTCGAGACCCTCGGCGTTCGCGTCTTCAGCTGGCTCAAATTTGACCCAGACGTGACCGTACTGGCCTCGACCACCGGACTGGCGCACAAACTTACCTTCAACCTCGGTTGTCGTGGTAATACGCTCTCGATAGGCGACTTGCGGCTTACCAATGTTGGCCTCAACGCTGAATTCACGGCGCATGCGATCGACCAGGATGTCGAGGTGCAATTCGCCCATACCCGAGATGATAGTTTGGCCGGTTTCTTCGTCGGTTTTGACGCGGAATGAGGGATCTTCTTGCGCCAGCTTGCCCAGCGCCACACCCATCTTCTGCTGGTCAACCTTGGACTTGGGCTCGACGGCTACTGAGATCACAGGCTCTGGAAATTCCATTCGCTCGAGAATGACCACATTGTCGCCATCGCAGAGGGTGTCGCCCGTGGTCACGTCTTTTAGACCGATCGCGGCAGCAATGTCGCCCGCCAACACTTCTTTAATCTCTTCGCGGCTATTGGCGTGCATTTGCACCATACGGCCAACCCGCTCTTTCTTTTGCTTGACCGCGTTATAGATGCCGGTCCCTGAAGCCAAGGTACCCGAATACACCCGGAAGAACGTCAACGTGCCCACAAAGGGGTCTGTTGCGATTTTAAAGGCCAAGGCTGAGAAGGGTGCGGAGTCTTCCGCAGGTCGCTCAACGACGGTCTCACCGTCATCCAGCGTACCCTCAATAGCCTTCACCTCAGTCGGTGACGGCAGGTATTCAATGACGGCATCCAATACCGCCTGAACACCCTTATTCTTAAAGGCTGAACCACCCATGATGGGCACAATTTCATTGGCTAACGTGCGGATGCGGAGCCCTTGCTTGATTTCTTCCTCAGACAACTCACCATCATCGAGGTATTTGGTCATCAGCTCTTCGGTGGCTTCCGCCGCGGCTTCGACCATGTACTCGCGCATTTCTGCCGCTTTGTCTGCTAGGTCTGCTGGGATGTCGGCGTATTCGAAGCTCATCCCCATATCCTCTTCGTTCCAGATAATGGCTTTTTGCTTGATGAGGTCGATGACGCCTTTAAACTCTTCTTCGGCACCAATCGTCATGTGGATCGGCACCGCATTGCAACCCAGGCGGTCACGCAGCTGCGCAATCACGCTCTCAAAGTCCGCGCCGGCACGATCCATTTTGTTCACAAACACCATGCGAGGCACTTCGTACTTATTGGCCTGTCGCCATACCGTCTCGGTCTGGGGTTGCACACCAGAAGAACCGCATAGCACCACCACCGCGCCATCTAGTACACGCAAAGACCGCTCTACCTCAATGGTGAAGTCAACGTGCCCGGGGGTATCGATGATATTGATGCGGTGCTGATCGAATTGTTGCTGCATGCCCTGCCAAAAACAGGTTGTTGCGGCTGAGGTAATGGTAATACCCCGTTCTTGCTCCTGCTCCATCCAGTCCATCGTGGCAGCACCATCGTGGACTTCACCAATCTTATGCGACAACCCTGTATAGAACAGGACCCGCTCAGTAGTGGTGGTTTTACCAGCATCCACGTGGGCAACAATACCAATGTTGCGATAACGATTGATCGGAGTCTTACGAGCCACAAGAGTGTCCTCAGGGTAGAGTTAGGGAGCTGGGTTTTAGAATCTAAAGTGCGAGAAGGCTTTGTTGGCTTCTGCCATGCGATGCACGTCTTCACGCTTCTTCACAGCATTACCCTTGGCCTGTGCGGCATCGACGATTTCACCCGCGAGGCGCTGACGCATGGATTTCTCACCGCGGTTTCGCGCGTAATCCACAAGCCATCGCATCGATAAAGCAATGCGACGAGAAGGTCTGACCTCAACAGGGACCTGGTAGGTAGCACCGCCGACACGACGAGACTTCACTTCGACCATCGGCGCAATATTTTCAAGCGCCTCATCAAACACCTCGATGGGGTCACGCTTAGTGCGCTCTTCCACGAGATCTAAGGCACCATAGACAATCGATTCAGCAACCGACTTTTTGCCGCTGATCATGACGTGGTTCATAAACTTTGCGAGGGTGGTGTTCCCGAACTTAGGGTCAGGGAGGACTTCACGCTTGGCAACAACGCGTCTTCTTGGCATAACTATTTTCCTATCTCTTCAGGGTTCCCGATCACCATTCACTGCGGATCGGCCTTACTGTCAACACTGTGACATCTAGGTGAGTGCCGTGAGGCACTCGCGTCTTACTTAGGTCGCTTGGTTCCGTACTTTGATCGGCCCTTTCGGCGATCGGAAACACCAGAGGTGTCCAGACTTCCGCGCACGGTGTGGTAACGCACACCAGGCAGATCCTTAACTCGTCCGCCACGGATCAGCACAACACTGTGCTCCTGCAAATTATGGCCTTCACCACCAATATAGGATGACACCTCAAACCCATTAGTCAGTCGCACCCGGCAGACCTTTCTCAACGCTGAATTCGGCTTCTTCGGAGTCGTGGTGTAAACACGTGTACAGACGCCGCGTCGTTGCGGACAAGCCTGCAGAGCAGGGACACCGCTCTTGGTGACTTTACGCTTGCGCGGCTTTCGCACAAGTTGGTTAATGGTTGCCATTCAGCATTTGCTCCCAACAATGGATTCAAGGCCGAGGCCCTGAAAATGAGCGCGCAGTTTATAGACCGCCCTGAGGACGGTCAAGCGCGCCAACGTGTGACTATTCCGCTGCGGCATCCGCCGCCTCAGCTTTCTCCATTTCTTCTGCAAAACTCTCAGAGAATTCCTCAGCAGACATGGTCAGTGCCAATTCATCGCCTTCGGACTGCTTTCGACGCCTTGCCTCATGATAAGCAAGCCCCGTCCCAGCGGGTATCAATCGACCCACGATCACGTTCTCCTTCAATCCGCGGAGGTAATCGCGCTTACCGGTTACTGCCGCCTCTGTCAGGACACGAGTTGTCTCCTGGAAGGATGCAGCAGAAATAAAGCTCTCTGTTGCCAAAGAAGCCTTAGTGATACCCAGCAACTCTCGGTTTGCGGTCGGTGAAATGAGCCCTTCTGCCTCCAGTCGATCACACTCCTCAAGGAACGCGGTGTGCTCCGCTTGCTCTCCCCTGATGAAAGTTGAATCCCCGGTTGACGCAATCTCTACCTTGCGCAGCATCTGACGAACAATGACTTCGATATGCTTGTCATTGATCTTGACCCCTTGCAAGCGGTAGACCTCCTGAATCTCATTGACAATGTACTCTGCCAAGGCCGGGATACCCTTAAGGCGAAGAATATCGTGTGGACTAGGCGGTCCCTCGGAGACGACCTCACCCTTCTGAACGGCTTCACCTTCAAACACGGACAGTTGACGCCACTTGGGAATCAGCTCTTCGTAATGGTCCGATCCCTCAGGTAACGTTGACTTGTCGGTGGGCGTGATGACCAACCGGCGCTTGCCTTTAGTCTCCTTACCAAAGCTCACCGTTCCAGAGATCTCCGCCAAAATCGCGGGCTCTTTTGGCTTACGCGCCTCAAACAAATCGGCAACGCGGGGCAAACCACCCGTAATATCACGCGTTTTGGAACCTTCCTGGGGGATTCGGGCCACAACGTCACCCACCTCAACCTTAACCCCATCCTCTAGATTCACCATCGCACCATGCGGCAAGAAATAGTGCGCGGGCACGTTAGTCCCCGCCAAATTCAATTCCTTACCCTTGCTATCAACCAGTGTGATAGCGGGACGAATATCTTTACCGGCCATGGGTCTCTCAACCACATCCATCACCGAGATGTTGGACAGTCCCGTGAATTCGTCGGTCTGGCGCGTAATCGTAACGCCCTCGTCCATCGCGCTGAATTTCACCGTACCGGCTACTTCGGTAATGATCGGGTGTGTATGCGGATCCCATGTCGCGACAATATCGCCTGCCGCCACCGAGGCTTCGTCCTTCACTCGAATCGTGGCGCCGTAAGGTACTTTGTATCGCTCTCGCTCTCTGCCTACCGCGTCTAGTAACGATAGTTCACCAGAACGCGAGACCGCCACCAAGGAACCATCTGGCTTGTCCACGACTTTAATATTATGGAGACGAATGACGCCATCATTGTTCACCTGAATGTTGTCCTGAGCCGCTTGTCCAGATGCCGCCCCCCCAATGTGGAAGGTACGCATAGTGAGCTGAGTACCTGGCTCACCAATTGACTGGGCTGCGACGACACCGATGGCTTCGCCAAGGTTCACCTGATGCCCGCGACCCAGGTCACGGCCATAACAGGTTGCGCAGATGCCATAACGCGTCTGGCACGTGATGGGAGAACGAACAATGATCTCCTCGATGCCCATCTGCTCCACTTTTGCGGTCATGATTTCGTCCATCATCGTGCCCGCTTCAAGCAAGACTTCGCCCGTTGTGACATCGATCACATCCTTCGCCACGATTCGGCCAAGCACCCGCTCAGACAAGGGATCGATGATGTCGCCACCGTCGATTACCGACGAGGTCACGAGCCCTTGGTCGGTGCCACAATCCTGCTCGGTCACCACCACGTCTTGTGCCACATCCACTAAGCGACGGGTAAGATAACCCGAGTTAGCCGTTTTCAATGCGGTATCGGCCAGGCCTTTACGCGCACCGTGGGTCGAAATGAAGTACTGCAGTACGTTCAAACCTTCACGGAAGTTCGCGGTGATGGGCGTCTCAATGATAGAACCGTCGGGCTTCGCCATTAAGCCGCGCATACCGGCCAACTGACGAATCTGGGCGGGGGATCCTCGCGCGCCTGAGTCGGCATACATGTAAACCGAATTGAAGGAATCCTGATCTTCATCGTCACCGTCGCGATTCGTCACTGTCTCTTTGGAGAGACCGGACATCATCGCTTTCGAAACCTGATCATTGGTTCGTGACCAGATATCGATCACTTTGTTGTATTTCTCACCTTGCGTCACCAGACCGGCGCGATACTGCTGCTCAATTTCAGCAACCTCACCTTCCGCTTTATCAACAAGCGCCGCTTTCTCATCAGGAATCACAAAGTCATTCACACCAATCGAGGCACCTGAACGCGTCGAGTACTCATAGCCGGTGTACATCAACTGATCCGCAAAGATAACCGTTTGTTTGAGGCCCACTGCGCGGTAGCACTGGTTAATCACTCGCGAAATCGCCTTCTTCACCATCGGCTGGTTGATCTGATCGTAAGACAAACCCTCAGGCACAATATCCCACAGCAAGGCACGCCCGACGGTCGTCTCGACAATGCGCGTTTGCTCCCGGGTTTCTTCACCCAGGTTCATCAGCACCTCATGTATGCGGACTTTGACACGAGCCTGCAGGTCGACTTGGCCGCTACCGAAAGCGCGCTGAACCTCTTCGTTATCAGCAAAGGTCATCCCTTCGCCCTTGGCGTTAACACGCTCTCGGGTCATGTAATACAGGCCCAGAACCACGTCTTGAGACGGCACGATAATGGGATCACCCGACGCCGGTGACAAAATGTTGTTCGTCGACATCATCAGCGCTCGTGCTTCCAACTGCGCCTCTATCGTCAACGGCACGTGCACTGCCATCTGATCGCCATCGAAATCCGCGTTGTAAGCAGCACAGACCAGCGGGTGAAGCTGAATCGCTTTACCTTCAATGAGTACCGGCTCAAAGGCCTGAATGCCTAAGCGGTGCAAAGTGGGTGCCCGGTTCAACAAGACCGGATGCTCTCTGATTACCTCGGCGAGAATATCCCACACCTCTGACGGCTCACGCTCCACCATCTTCTTGGCGGCTTTAATCGTGCTGGCCAGACCTCTGAGCTCCAGCTTGCCAAAGATAAAGGGCTTGAACAGCTCGAGGGCCATCTTTTTGGGCAAACCACACTGGTGCAACTTGAGCGTAGGACCGGTCACGATCACAGATCGACCCGAGTAATCCACGCGTTTGCCCAATAAGTTCTGACGGAAGCGGCCTTGCTTTCCTTTAATCATGTCGGCGAGCGACTTCAGCGGACGCTTGTTAGATCCGGTGATGGCGCGACCACGTCGACCATTGTCCAGCAACGCATCAACTGACTCCTGCAACATGCGCTTTTCGTTACGCACAATGATGTCAGGGGCGTTCAAATCAAGCAGACGCTTAAGGCGATTATTACGGTTAATGACCCGACGATATAAATCATTCAGATCAGAGGTCGCAAATCGGCCACCATCCAAGGGCACCAGGGGCCGCAAATCAGGCGGCAGCACAGGCAACGCATTGAGGATCATCCACTCTGGCTTGTTGCCAGACTTGTCAAAAGCCTCCATGAGCTTCAGACGCTTGGACAGCTTTTTGATCTTTGTTTCTGAGTTGGTCTGCGGGATTTCCTCACGAAGGTGCTCAATCTCGACCTTGAGATTGATCTCCATCATGAGATCTTGGATCGCCTCAGCACCCATTTTGGCGGTGAACTCATCACCAAACTCTTCCATCGCCTCGTAGTACTGCTCGTCGTTAAGGAGCTGTCCATGTTCGAGGGCAGAGAGACCCGGGTCGGTCACCACATAGGCTTCAAAGTACAAAATACGCTCAATGTCACGAAGCGTCATATCCAGCAGCAAACCAATCCTGGAGGGGAGTGATTTCAGGAACCAAATGTGCGCCACTGGACTGGCCAATTCGACGTGGCCCATCCGCTCTCGGCGAACCTTAGCCAAAGCCACCTCAACACCGCACTTCTCACAGATAACACCACGGTGCTTGAGCCGCTTGTACTTGCCACACAGACATTCGTAATCTTTTACCGGGCCAAAAATCTTGGCGCAAAAAAGACCGTCGCGTTCTGGCTTGAAGGTACGGTAATTAATCGTCTCAGGCTTTTTGACCTCGCCAAAAGACCATGACCGAACCATCTCCGGAGACGCCAGTCCGATTCGGATGGCATCGAAGTCTTCATTCTTTTCTCTGCTCAGCAGATTTAATAAATCTTTCACGTCTTATCTCCCCTCAGAAGCCAGATGACTCAGACTCGAGATCGATATCGATACCGAGTGAGCGGATTTCTTTGATCAACACGTTAAAGGACTCGGGCATACCCGGATCCATCTGATGATCCCCATCGACGATGTTCTTGTACATCTTGGTACGACCCGCGACATCGTCTGACTTCACCGTCAGCATCTCCTGGAGCGTATAAGCGGCACCATAGGCCTCCAACGCCCAGACTTCCATCTCGCCGAAGCGCTGCCCACCAAACTGCGCTTTTCCGCCGAGTGGCTGCTGCGTGACCAGACTATAGGAGCCCGTCGAGCGCGCATGCATCTTGTCATCAACCAAGTGATTGAGCTTCAGCATGTACATGTAGCCCACCGTGACCGGACGATCAAATTGATCACCGCTTCGACCGTCATAGAGCGTCAGCTGACCGCTGTCGGGCAGTTCTGCCATGCGCAGCAGCTCTTTGATGGATTCCTCACGAGCACCGTCAAACACCGGCGTTGCCATAGGCACACCCGCCCGCAAGTTCTCGGCCAAAGCCAGCAACTCGTCATCACTTAGCGAGGCAATATCGGCGCTGCGACGCGCGTCGGTGGTATGGCTGTAGACCTGTTTCAAGAAGCTTCGCAACTGGGTCAACTTGACCTGTTGCTCGAGCATTTCATCGATCTTTTTGCCCAAACCACGAGCGGCCATACCTAAGTGCGTCTCCAAAATCTGACCCACATTCATGCGCGAAGGCACACCGAGCGGATTCAAGACAATATCAATCGGGTCACCGTGCTCGTCATAGGGCATGTCTTCAACGGGCATAATGACCGAGATGACCCCTTTATTACCGTGTCGGCCCGCCATTTTGTCACCGGGCTGAATGCGCCGCTTCACCGCGAGGTAAACCTTGGCAATCTTCAGTACGCCCGGCGCCAGATCGTCGCCACTTTGAAGCTTCTGCTTCTTAATTTCGTAACGCTCTTCAAGCTGCTGGTTCTGCTCCTCCAACAATCGTTGAGCCGAGACCAATTGACTATTGAGGTCGGAATCAGACAACTTGAGCTTGAACCATTGCTCACGCTCCAGTTCAGCTAACACTGCCTTGGTCAGCTTGGTGCCCTTGCTCAAACCACCGCCCGACACCGTGGCTTGCCCGTCCAATAGGCCAGCCAAACGAGCAAACGTCGCTTCTTCGTAGATCCGATACTCTTCGCGAAGATCTTTGCGGTAATCGGCTAATTGCGCCGCCTCGATTTGCTTCGCACGAGGATCTTTTTCCAAACCATCGCGCGTGAACACCTGCACATCAATCACGGTGCCCTTATAACTGGACGGCACTCTGAGCGAAGTATCTTTCACGTCTGAGGCTTTTTCACCAAAGATCGCACGCAACAGTTTTTCTTCTGGCGTCAGCTGAGTCTCACCTTTGGGGGTGACTTTGCCCACCAGAATGTCGCCCGCATCCACTTCGGCGCCGATATAAACAATGCCAGACTCATCGAGCTTACTCAGTGCGCCTTCACCCACATTAGGGATGTCCGCAGTGATTTCCTCTGAACCCAGTTTGGTATCGCGGGCGATACACGTCAGCTCCTGAATATGGATCGTGGTAAAGCGATCTTCTTGAACCACTCGCTCAGAGACGAGAATAGAGTCCTCAAAGTTATAGCCATTCCAGGGCATGAAGGCGATTCGCATGTTCTGCCCAAGGGCCAGCTCACCCAGATCTACCGATGGACCATCTGCCAAAATATCACCGCGCTCGACCGAGTCACCGGTCTGCACAATGGGGCGCTGGTTGATACAGGTATTCTGGTTAGATCGCTTGTATTTAGTGAGGTTATAAATGTCGACGGGAGAATCATCGATCCCCACCTCTTTGGCATTCACGCGCACCACAATACGGCTCGCATCGACCGAGTCAATCACGCCGCCGCGCGCCGCCACTTTGCACACACCGGAATCAGAAGCCACATAACGCTCCATCCCGGTGCCCACTAAGGGCTTGTCAGCTTTC
>CAJQKG010000238.1 GCA_905478845.1 uncultured Luminiphilus sp. | reverse complement strand
GCTATCGGCGAGATGGTCGTCGTTCGAAAATATACCGGTTGCCTCGTGACCGAGCGCGACGATAATCGCACCGGTTAACGTGGCAATATCGATCACTTCGATCGGTGAGAAGCGCGCAGCGTAAGTCAGCGCGTCACACAGCACGAGACGTCCCTCGGCATCAGTATTTAACACCTCGATCGTCTTGCCAGACATGCTGGTCACCACATCGCCAGGTTTGGTCGCTCGTCCACTCGGCATATTTTCGGCGGCCGCGATCACGCCCACGATGTTAATCGGCAGGTCCATCTCTGCGGCGGCGTGCAGTGCGCCAAAGACCGATCCAGCGCCTCCCATATCAAACTTCATCTCGTCCATTTTACCGCCGGGCTTGAGGCTAATGCCTCCGGTATCAAAGGTAATCCCTTTGCCCACAAGGCAGTAAGGGCGAGTCTTTGCAGAGGCGCCCTGATACTTCATGACGATAAGTTGCGAAGGTTGGTCAGAGCCGTTACCCACTGACAGTAATGAGTGCATACCCAATGACGCCATCTTCCGCTCGTCCAGTATGGAAGCAGAGAGTTTAGTATGCATTCGCGCCAGCTGGCGGGCCTGACTGCTTAAGTACTTTGGCGTACAGATATTACCGGGCAAGTTCACCAGTTCTCGTGTCAGATTTGCCCCTTGCCCGGTAGCGTTGCCTATCTTGACTGATCGCTTGGCCTCAGCGAGGGAGCACAAGTTGCCGGGTGATAAGGCGGCCCGTTTCAGCGGGCGAGCGGTCTTTTTACGGTGGTTCAGCGTGTGTTCGTATTGATAGTGCGCCAGTGTGAGCTGTAACGCGATCTGCTCCATTAACACGTCTGCGTGTTGCACTTTGCCCGTCAGGCCATCAGTCCAGATGAAGGCATCCTTCGCAGGGCTGCTAATAAGCGTTCGGGCAAGCGTCTCTGCTATTTTTTTTGCCGAGCTGACCGTTTGGCTCGCGAGGTCCCCGCAGCCGACGAGGAGCACGCGTTGTATCCCGGCACTGCCGGGTAGCCAATGGTGGTTTCCGGGTGACGGCGAGAAGTCGCCATTGTTCATCGCGCTGGTGATGGTGCCTCCAAGCCATTTATCCAATGCCTTTAACAAGGGCGTCAGCGTTTTTCTTTGAGGGACCAGTGCGACCAAGGCCTGAGTCTTCGTCTGCTCGATCTTGCTGGCGGTGCGTGCGGTGATGCTCAATGAGGTCATGCTATATCCTAATAACGTTAAGCGGGAGGAGAGAGGGCGCTAGTGTATGATGCTCGAGCAGTTAACGAAATAACCATCTATCGGACTTTCAACCTAATATCGAGCCCATGCGGATACTTCAGTACTTAACACGCGACATTTTGCTACACACGGTAGCGGTCAGTTTCGTGCTGTTCCTTGTCGTGTTTGCCGGTCGATTTATTCGATACCTTGCGGAGGCAGCGGTCGGCTCGCTGACCGGCGATGTGCTGCTGCCTATCATGCTGTTTAAGTTGCCCGGATTCTTTGAAATGATTCTGCCTTTGGGGCTCTTTATCGGCATTTTGCTCAGTTTGGGTCGGCTTTATGCGGAGAGCGAAATGGTGGTGCTCAGGGCTTGTGGTGTGGGTCCGGGTAGGCTTGCCGGATATGTCTTAGTGCCCACGATGGTGGTGGTTGGCGCGGTGGCGTTCCTGTCGCTTTATGTGGCACCTGAAGGCTCGGCGCGCGCCCAAGTGCTGTTAGATAACCCGCGGTCTGCAGAGGGATTGCATATCCTCAACGAAGGTCGTTTCCGGAAGCAGCGTGGTGGGCATTACGTCACCTACGCTGAGCAAATCGACGAAGATGGCGTGATGCATAACATCTTTGTATTCGAACGTGAGCCGGGATCGCAGTCAGACATCTATAACGCGACCTTCGCACGAGAAGGGGAAATTGTTTTTCAGGAATCGACGGGGCGTCGCTATCTGGAGCTGCGAGGTGGGAGTCGATACCAAGGGGAGCCAGGGGAGCTCGCGCTCGAAGAGATACAATTTGAGCGGTACGGCGAGCTGATTCCTGAATCACAAGGTAGTCCCCGCCGCACCTCTAAAGTTCAAGCTATGTCAACGCAGGCGCTTTGGCAAAGCAGTGATCCCAAACTGCGAGGCGCTTTTTGGTGGCGGTTGTCTTTGCCGATGATGGTGCCGGCCATCGCCATTATCGCCCTTGCGCTCAGTCGCACTGATGCCCGGCGAGGCCGCTATGCAAAGATTGGACCTGCGATGGTGGTCCTGCTGATCTATTTTCTGGGTCTGACTCAGGGCAGAGGGTTGATTGAGTCGGGCCAGGGTCCCGCTGTCATGCTGTCGGTGCATGTGGGATTTGCGGTTTTATCTGTGGTCTTACTGCATTGGGAGTCGATCAGTAGGCGCTGGAGCGCTGTCCGTGTCTAAACTTGATCGTTACATTGGTGGCGGCGTGTTGATGGCGACGCTCGGTGTGTTGCTCTTGTTGGTGGGACTGGATGCCTTGACCTCCGTTATCGATGAAACCGATGACATAGGCGATGGTTACGGTTTTGTAGACATATTGGTGTACGTGGGCTACACCTTACCGCGCCGGATTCACGAGTTTGTGCCATTTGCGGCGTTAATTGGTGCGCTCATTGCGCTCGGGCGTCTCGCCGCCTCGAGCGAGTTGGTGGTGATGCGTGCCGCAGGCGTCTCGATCAGTCGTCTGGCAGTGACGGTCTTAAAACCAGCATTACTGGTAGCGGCTATCGGATTTTCAGTCGGCGAATTTGTTGCCCCGCATTCAGAACAATTGGCGATGAGCTATCGTGCATTGGCGCAGCGTTCTGAATCAGCAGTGGCTGGCCGGTTTGGCGCGTGGAATCGAGACGGTAATACTTTTATCCATGTTGATGCCGTTCAGAGAGGGGGCGTTGCTTACGGTATTACGCTGCTCAATTTTGATGAAGACCGGCGCCTAGACACCACGTTGATGGCAGAACGAGCAACCTATGCGGGGGACCATTGGATGTTGGAGCGAGTCAAGCTGACCCGCCTAGAGCCTGACGGTACGGTGGTGTTGGAGGAAACGTTGAGGCGTTGGGATACCGCCATTACACCGCAGTTGCTCACACTGGATGTGGTAGATCCGGAGACGCTGTCTGTGATGCAGCTGTGGCCCTACGCGCAGTATTTACAGCAGCAAGGCATGGTCTTTACGGATATTAAGCTCGCGTTTTGGCGCAAGGTGTTGCAGCCCCTTGCGACCTTGGGTTTGGTGCTCGTTGCCATGTCTTTTATTTTCGGCCCTCTGCGTGAAGGAACGATGGGCGCGCGGATATTTGTCGGCGTGATTGTCGGGGTTGCCTTCCGAATCAGCCAAGATTTTTTTGGACCAGCCAGTCTCATTTTTGGCTACGACCCTTTGCTGGCTGCGCTGTCACCGATAGTAGTCTGTTGGCTGGGGGGAATGTGGCTATTACTGCGACGTACTGAGTGACTCAGTCTTGTCCTTTTTTCGGGATGACCACCAGCCGCGTCCCAGACCATCGATCATGCCAGTAGGCTTTCTCTGGCGAAACGAAGCGCCACGCATAACCGAGGCCCAGTAATGTCGCTGACACCAGGGCGCCGATCACACGTGTCAGGGCTTGCTTCCAGCTAGGCCGCTCGCCGGTGTGCGTGATCAGCTTGATCCGCCATGCCTGCATGCCGAGGGTCTGGCCCCCTCTGCGCCAAAAAATGCCGAAGAACAGGATCACTATTAGGAGCCAGCCCGCCCACTGCAGCGCCGGCGGTACAGTGGGTTGAGCAATACTGTCGGTGGGTCCTAGTATGGCGACCCATAGGGCAGTGGCTGCCATGAAAAGCGGCAGTATGAGCAGTAAATCGTAGAGCATCGCTAGCAAATGGCGCCAGATTGGCGGGGTGGGGAGACGGTGCTGCGGTGAGGGCTCTGGAGTCATAGTCTGGTTGGCCGTCAAAGATGAAATGTCAATTTCAGCGTAAACTAGCACGAACTGGACGAGATCGATGCCTATCATGATAAAAGACGAAATCAACACGGCGCTGCAGGTTGCCTTTAACCCCCAGACGCTCACAGTGGAAAACGAGAGCTTTCGCCACAATGTGCCCGAAGGCTCTGAGACCCATTTTAAAGTGACGATAGTGAGCGAGGCGTTTTCTGGGCAGCGCAGCGTAAAGCGACATCAGTCGGTGTATGCGGTGCTCAAGGAGTGGCTGGCAGGACCAGTTCATGCCTTGGCGCTGCACACCTATACTCCGGAAGAGTGGGATCATGTCGCGGCAGTTCCGGTGTCCCCTGACTGTCGAGGAGGAACGGGTAAGTGAACAGTCCCGCTGAGGCCTCGGACCGAGTTGTCGCAGCCTTATACCGGTTTGTTCGACTCGATGATTTCGCTGCCCTCCGCAGCCCTTTACTGGAGGTATGTCAGCGCGCTCAAGTCAAAGGAACGCTGTTACTCGCGAAAGAGGGTATTAATGGCACGATTGCTGGGAGTCGAAAGAGTATTGACGCAGTCATTGCTTGGTTGGAGCAGGACGCTCGTTTCGCCAACCTCGACTGGAAAGAGTCTTTTCACAGTGCTGCGCCTTTTCATCGCATGAAAGTGAAGTTAAAAAAAGAAATTGTGACGATGGGGGTGGAGGATATTGATCCCAGCGTTTGCGTGGGCCAATACGCGACGCCCGCGCAATGGAACGCACTCATTGACGATCCTGACTGTTTGGTCATCGACACTCGCAATGACTACGAGGTGGCCATCGGCACTTTTCGGGGTGCCATTAACCCTGAAACTGAAAATTTCCGCGATCTTCCAAGCTGGATCGATACGCACTTGCAGCCAACACACCATAAAAAAGTGGCCATGTTTTGCACCGGCGGCATTCGTTGTGAAAAATCGACTTCTTACTTAGTGTCTCAGGGGTTTGAGCAAGTCTGGCATTTGCAGGGAGGTATTCTGAAATATCTCGAGGAAGTGCCAGTGTCCGAGTCGCGGTGGGAGGGGGAGTGCTTTGTTTTTGACGCCCGGGTTGCGGTGAATCACGATCTTGAAAAGGGCAGTTTTGATCAGTGTTATGCGTGTCGACACCCGATCACTGAGGCGGCAAAGCGATCGTCGAAATATGAGAAGGGCATTTCGTGTCCGCACTGTTATGACACGCACAATGAGCGCCAGCGAGCACGTTTTCAAGAGCGGCAAAAGCAAGTGGAGCTTGCGACGCAGCGAGGTCAGCGTCATATCGGAGGGGAGCCGCCAGCTCGCCAGATCAAGGATGCCTCACCGAAGTGAGCGAATGCGACTTATCAATGTGTCGGTGGGGTGAAAGTAGCTAACAGACTCTCCGTCACCCGCCGATATCACCCCGAGCACTCGGACACTGCCGCTGGCAGTGTGTCGGAGAATAGCGCCGCCTGACGCGCCTTTTTTCGCTATGCAGTCAGACTTTGCCGGTCGGGTATTACCCATGAGCACCACACAGTCAGGATCGTACAATAGCCCCCGGGTGGGTGGTGTTTCTGCGGTCCTTTCTGGCGCAGCGTCATCGGCTAGCGGAGCGAAGCCCGCTGCGATGACGCGAGTGCCTCGCTGAGCAGGCTGTGTTGAGAGCGGAATCCAAGCGTTGATGACGTTGGCGTTGCCGGTTAACGGAGTCAGAATCGCCCAGTCCTCCGACATCGAGCCGCCGCTGACAATCAGGCGCAGGGGTAATGCAGTATCGGTCGAGTGTTGCGTGAATAGTTCGATGGCCCCTTGTGTCGCAGCGTAATCTTCGAAGCAGTGCCAGGCGCTCAGCAGCAGCATGGCGGGTCCGGGTGTGATGGCGGTAGCACTGCAGTGTTCGGTAAAGTGTCGCATCCGGCCCCCCACCGAGCGGATGACCGGGATCTCAAGACGCGCCATGGCAGCCTGCCAGTAAAGGGCTTCT
>CAJQKG010000237.1 GCA_905478845.1 uncultured Luminiphilus sp. | reverse complement strand
CGTTGATGGAGCCCGATTGACGGCTCATCGAGAATATACATGACGCCCACTAGCCCTGCTCCAATCTGGCTGGCTAGGCGGATGCGCTGAGCCTCACCCCCTGATAGGGTTTCCGCGCTCCGGTTCAGCGTTAAATAATTAAGCCCCACATCAACCAGAAAGCGGTAGCGCGCGCGGAGCTCTTTTAAAATTTTCTCGGCGATCGCACCTTGCCTGCCTTCTAGCTCGAGTGCATCAAAGTAGGCTTGGGCGTCACCGACCGGTAGGGCGGTGATGCTGGGCAGCGTTCTATCGTCCACGAAGACACTGCGAGCATCCTCACAGAGTCGAGTGCCTTCACAGGCTTTACAGGCGGCGGTGGAGACGTACTTAGCGAGCTCATCGCGAACCGAAGACGATTCGGTCTCACGGTAGCGCCGATCCATGTTAGGAATCACGCCTTCAAAAGCATGTCGCCGTTTAAATACCGTGCCTCGGTCATTGACATAAGAGAACTCAATTTCTTCGCCACCGCTGCCTTGCAGAATGATGTCACGATGCTTTTGGGCCAGCTCGTTGAAGGGCCTTTCCATATCGAAGTCATAGTGCCCGGCAAGTGAGCGCAATAAGTGAAAATAATAGACGTTGCGGCGATCCCAGCCGCGGATAGCGCCCTCAGCAAGACTGGCCTCGGGATGCAGTACGACGCGGTCTTCATCGAAGAATTGCTTCACCCCTAATCCGTCACAACTCGTGCAAGCGCCAGCGGGGTTGTTGAAGGAAAAGAGTCTCGGTTCTAGCTCATCGATAGAGTGCCCGCAGCTGGGGCAGGCATAGCGTGCGGAAAAGAGCGTTTCTGGGCCGTCGCCGTCCATCGGGGCAACGGCAGCCACACCATCAGTGAGTTCCAGTGCTGTTTCAAAGGATTCGGCGAGCCTTAGCTGGAGATCCTCGCGGACTTTGAAGCGATCGATGACGACATCGATACGGTGCTTTCGTTTTTTATCTAACTCGGGAACGTCATCGAGGTCGACCACGATGCCGTCGACCCGCACACGGATAAAGCCGGCAGCGCGCATCTGTTCAAAGACGTGCAGGTGTTCACCCTTTCGATCTCGCACGACGGGTGCCAACAGCATCAACTTATTGCCCTCCGGCATAGCGAGCACCGCATCGACCATTTGCGTTACGGTCTGGGCTTTCAGGGTGACGCCATGGGTGGGGCAGCGCGGATCCCCTACGCGGGCGAACAAGAGCCGCAAGTAATCATAAATTTCAGTGATCGTGCCAACCGTCGAGCGGGGGTTGTGCGAGGTCGATTTTTGTTCGATCGAAATGGCGGGGGACAGCCCCTCGATATGGTCGATATCGGGCTTTTCCATCATGGATAAAAATTGCCGCGCATAGGTCGACAGCGACTCGACGTAGCGCCGCTGGCCTTCAGCGTAGAGGGTGTCGAAGGCGAGGGAGGACTTTCCTGAGCCCGAGAGCCCCGTAATGACCACTAACTTATCCCGAGGGATATCGAGATCAATGTTCTTCAGATTGTGGGTGCGCGCGCCGCGGACCTCGATGGTATCCATTGTGTTCCCTGTGTGAATGACTGCCAACACGACAGTATACGAGGATCCGGCGGCGGCGGACTGACCGCGACGCGTTTTGTCCCCGTGATACACTAAAAAGTCTTTCATTCGTTCAGATATCGTGATTTCAGAAGACGCTTTTACCGCTGTCGAACGCCGTGCCGTCATGGGCCTGGCCAGTCTTTATTGCCTACGAATGCTGGGCTTGTTCATGGTGCTGCCCTTGTTTGCGGTCTATGCGGAGGCGCTTGCGGGCGCCACTGTCGCCAGCATCGGTCTTGCACTGGGTGCTTATGGCCTGACTCAGGCAGTCTTGCAGGTCCCCCTCGGTTGGCTGTCGGATCAGATCGGTCGTAAGCCCGTGATTGTGGGTGGCTTGACGCTACTGATTCTAGGGAGTGTTGTCGCGGCCCTCGCTGATACCCTGACATGGCTGGCAATCGGTCGTTTACTCCAGGGGTCTGGTGCGATCGCCTCTGCGACCATGGCATTAGCAGCGGATTACACGCGCGTTGAGCAACGCACAAAGGCCTCTGCCGTGATCGGCGCGAGTATTGGGGTCTCCTTTGCGTTGGCGTTGGTATTGGGCCCTGTTTTGGCGGCTTGGGGTGGCTTATCTCGTGTGTTTGAGACGACTGCGATCTTAGGCGGACTCGGGCTACTGGTGGTGGTGTTCTGGTTACCGCCGACGCCTGAAATCAGCGAGGCAGGCAGATCTCACATCGCAGACCGAGAGCGCTTGGGTGAGGCGTTGTGGGGCCGGGGTCTTGGGGCACTCTACGGCAGTATTTTCTGTCTTCATTTGTTGCTGATGGCGGCCTTTACGGCCATCCCCTCTGTCATGATTCACGAGGTGGCACTGCCGCCGGAACAGCACGCCTGGATGTATTTGATGACCCTAATGGGAGCGCTACCCGGTGTGGCGATCTTGGTGCGTAAGCACCGCCATCTGGCGGATCCTCGTGGGTTAATTGCAGTGGCCATTTTATTGACGGTGATGGGGTTGGTGGTGGCACTGTGGTCAGTGTCTGTGTGGACTTTGGGAGTAGGGTTAGTGCTGTTTTTCGCGGGGTTCACGGCGTTAGAAACGATTTTACCGGCACTCGTGTCAATCTTCGCCCCCGCCACTTTGCGCGGCACTGCCATGGGCATTTTCTCAAGCGCGCAGTTTTTAGGCGTCTTCGCTGGTGGTGCGCTCGGCGGCAATGCCTTGTATTGGGGCGGGTACGAGGGCTTGGTGATGGCGGTACTGGGGCTGACCCTGATCTGGCTTGTGGGTTTGTGGCGGTTCAGTCACGCCCCCGTCTCGGTCGCCTGAATACGGAAATGATCGAGAATGATGTACCCCTAAGTGGCTTGTCATTGCTATAGTCAGTATATGAATTCACCACATCTCAGACGCCGCTTTTCGTGTGGCTGGGAGCAGAAACGGAGAACCCCATGGCCTCTCGCGGCATCAATAAAGTGATTCTTGTTGGCAACCTGGGCAATGACCCTGAACATCGTGTATTGCCCTCGGGCGGCGGCGTGACCAACATCAGCCTGGCGACCTCGGAGAGCTGGAAGGATAAAACCTCGGGCGAGCAGAAAGAGCGGACCGAATGGCATCGCGTTGTGTTTTTTAATCGCCTGTCTGAAATCGCAGCCGAATATCTTCGCAAAGGTTCCAAGGTGTATGTTGAGGGATCCTTGAGAACGCGTAAATGGCAAGATCAATCGGGCCAAGACCGCTACTCTACCGAGATTGTCGGCGCCGAAATGCAGATGCTGGATAGTCGCGGTGCGAGTCAGGAGGGCGGCGGTTACCAAAGCGCGCCGGCCGCTAGTGCCCCGGCCCCGGCTGCGGCGAATCCCGAGCCTATCGATTTCCCTGAAGACGACATTCCGTTTTAGTCAGACGACGGCACCGAACCGGTCCGTCGCACGCGCTGATTGCTGATGCGTATTTTAGTATTGGGCCTTGATTCTCCGCTGGGCTACTCCTTGCGCTCATTTGCCGCGCCATTGATGCGGCACGAAATCATTGGGGTCGACATGGATGCGACCCGATGGCGTCGGGAACGGCAGGTTAAAAAGTTGATTCGCCGACAGTCGATTGATCTGATTCTTGATGCGCGGTTGGTGACACAAATCGACGGTGTGGATCCGGTCGGTCATCCTGATATAGAGCGGACACAATGGCTGGCCAATCTGGCTGCACGCGATCAGATCAGCTACTTGTTTCTCTCCAGTGCACGGGTATTTTCGGGTGTCTTAACCCGGCCTTATCGAGAGACTGATCGGCCCGATGCGCAGGATCCCATCGGTGAAACGCTGATTGCGCTGGAGGACCTACTGCGGGAGACACTCGATAATCTTTTTATTCTCAGGCTGGGTCTGATGTTTGGTGGGCGTCGTCCTAACCCATTGGCAAGAGCGCTCGACGCGCTGGCCCGGGGCGATATTGTCAAAGTCAGCGAGCAGGTCAGGGGCAGTCCGGTACATGTGGCCGAAGTCGCCCGGGTGATCCATGGGATCGTGGATCAATTGGGGACGGGGGCGCCGTGCAAAGGGTTATATCATTACAGCGGTATCGGCGAGGTCACGGCTTATTCATTCATGGAAACGGTGTTGGCGAATGCCTCGCAATACAGCCCCTTTGAAGGCGCCCGCGAGTTGATGGAGGGTAATCCGAATAAGGGGGATGAGGTGATTGGTCTGAGTCTTGATTGCGCCGAGATCCGTCACCAGTTTGGTATTCAGCAATTGAGCTGGAGAGAGTTTGTACCCCGCGCGGTCAAGCGCTACGTCGAATTGTATGTTGAAGAGGGAGGGAGGGAACTGTGACAGTGGCCTTGCAAGTGGCGGTCTTAACCGTCAGTGATACGCGCACCCCAGAGACGGATACTTCCGGGGCGTTTCTTGCCGATGCGCTGATGGAAGCCGGGCATACCGTCCGCGATCGGCAA
>CAJQKG010000236.1 GCA_905478845.1 uncultured Luminiphilus sp. | reverse complement strand
ATTGTTACTCGGCGGCTTCAAAGGTCAGGGGGAGGGAGATATTCCGCCCTTTAGGGCCCTGATGACATCGCTGAGTGCCACCATTGGCACGGGCAACATTGCGGGCGTCGCGACTGCCATGACATTAGGGGGTCCCGGGGCCTTGTTCTGGATGTGGCTGACGGCATTATTTGGTATGGCCATGAAATATGCTGAGGCAGTGCTAGCGGTCCGTTATCGCGAGCAGGACGACCTCGGTGGCTTCAGCGGCGGCCCCATGTATTACATTCGTAATGGCTTGGGCCCGCGATTTGCCATTTTGAGTGGAGCTTTTGCGCTATTTGGTGCCATGGCCGGGTTTGGGCTGGCCAATACGGTGCAGTCGAATTCGGTTGCTCAGGTGCTGGGGGATCAGTTTCAAGTGCATTGGCTGATCACGGGTGTTGCGCTCATGGTGATTGTGGGCGCGGTTATTTTGGGGGGTATCCAACGGATTGCGGCCACCGCGAGTGCCGTCGTGCCGGCCATGGCGATTGCGTATGTCGTGATGAGTGCGTTGGTTATTGCACTCCATATTGAACAAGTGCCCGAAGCATTGGGTACCATCATCGATAGTGCGTTTAATGGCGCCTCAGCGGCGGGTGGATTTGCTGGCGCTAGCGTCTGGGCTGCGATTCGCTTCGGCGTAGCGCGGGGCATTTTTTCCAATGAAGCAGGTCTGGGGAGTGCGCCGATTGCACACGCGGCCGCACGGACTAACGAGCCCGTTGAGCAAGGTCTCATTGCCATGTTGGGCACGTTTATTGATACCTTGGTGGTCTGCACGATGACGGGCTTGGTGATTATGTTGACGGGCGTATTGGAGTCGGGCATCTCGGGCGCGAGTTTGACAGCCTTGGCTTTCGGCTCGGCGATTCCCGGTGGCGAGTTGGTGGTGACGGTAGGGGTGGTGTTATTTGCAACCACTACCATGATCGGTTGGTCGTTCTATGGTGAGCGTTGTGTGGTCTATCTTTTTGGTACCCGGGGCATCATGCCGTTTCGGGTGCTCTGGGTGTTGGCGATTCCCGTGGGGGCAGCAACCGACTTGGGCTTGATTTGGCTGATAGCGGACACGCTGAATGCTTTTATGGCGATACCCAATTTAATTGCTTTGCTGTTGTTGTCGCCGGTCGTCTTTACCTTGTCAAAATCCTATTTTAGGCGTCATGCGGATGGCGCGAGGGGCGACGCAGTCTGATGGCCGACATGGGCGAGCAGAAATTGGTGATCGCCATTTCCTCGAGGGCGCTTTTTAACTTGGATGATGCCCACCATATCTTCCAAACGGAAGGGCTCGAGGCCTACTCGAATTATCAAATCAAAAAAGAAGACGATATTCTTGAGCCCGGCCAAGCCTTCCCGATGGTGAAGAAGTTGCTGGCACTCAATCAGCAACTCACCGAACCCTTGGGTATCGAGGTGATTTTACTCTCACGCAACAGCGCTGATACTGGCTTGCGTGTTTTTAATTCTATTGAGCACTACGGTCTGGGTATTACCCGGGCTGCCTTTTGTGGTGGCGAGCCGCCCTGGCGTTACATAGAGGCATTTGGCTGCCAGCTATTCTTGTCTGCTGAGAGCGAGGATGTGCGGGTGGCACTGGCTAATGGGGTGGCGGCCGCGACGCTGGTTTCCAATGCGGCGGGGGATTTGGGTGATCAGCAGCTGCGCATTGCATTTGATGGCGATGCCGTCGTCTTTTCAGATGAAGCAGAGCGGGTTTATAAAGAAGAGGGGCTTGACGCCTTTGCGGCCAGCGAATCGGCCGCCCGCATGCAGCCGCTCATGGGCGGCCCTTTTAAGCAGTTCCTGTCTTCCTTGCAGCGCCTGCAGCAGGCACTGCCCGGAGAGGACCCCCCTTTGCGAACGGCATTGGTCACGGCCCGTTCAGCCCCTGCGCACGAACGCGTCATCAGAACCTTGCGTGCCTGGGATATTCGCATCGATGAATCTATTTTTCTCGGTGGCTTGACGAAGACGGCGTTTTTAAAAGCCTATCGCGCCGACGTCTTTTTCGATGACCAGCAGACGCACTGTGACCATGCTGGCGGTCACGTCCCGACGGGCCATGTTCCCCACGGCGTTGCGAATAAAAAGTAGTTTTATTCTAAGAAATTCATTTTTTATTACCGAATGCTGGATCCTTCCCGCAAAGCCGGTTAGGCTTTCTCAATAGAAGCGGGTTTGAGGAGCGTTGGTGATATGAAGTTGCAGCAATTACGCTATATCTGGGAGGTCGCGCATCACGACCTCAACGTGTCAGCGACGGCGCAAAGTTTATTTACCTCTCAACCCGGTATCAGCAAGCAGATTCGTCTGTTGGAAGATGAGTTGGGGGTCGAAGTATTTGCTCGCAGTGGTAAACATTTGACGCACATCACACCAGCCGGCGAAGTCATATTGGACTTAGCAGGCGAGATGCTCCGTAAGGCGGAAGCGATCAAGCGCGTAGCGCAAGAATTCTCTAATGAGCGATCGGGCACGTTGTCGATTGCCACGACCCATACTCAAGCACGATACGTGCTGCCCGAGGTTATCCAGCGCTTTATGAGCCAATATCCCGACGTCTCACTCGCCATGAAGCAAGGTACGCCGCCCCAAGTCGCGCAGATGGCAGCGGATGGCGAGGTGGATTTTGTGATCGCAACCGAGGCGCTGAATCAGTTGTCGAGTCTGATTACCTTGCCCTGTTATCGCTGGAATCGCTGTGTTGTGGTGCCTCAAGGGCACCCGCTTGCCGTGCTTCAGCACTGCTCTTTGGAGGCGATTGCGGAACACCCGATCGTCACCTACACCACTGGATTCACAGGACGGTCTAAATTAGACGAGGCGTTTAATGATAGAGGCCTGCAGCCCAAAGTCGTGTTTACCGCGGTGGATGCTGATGTTATCAAGACCTATGTTCGGCTCGGTCTAGGGATCGGGCTGATCGCCGGGATGGCATACGACGAAAAGCTGGACCATGATCTGGTGAAGATTGATGCCTCGCACCTGTTTGCTAGCTCTGTGACGAGCCTGGGGTTTCGCAAGGGGACCTTTCTCCGCGGCTATATGCACGACTTCATCCATGAGCTGGCACCGCACTTGGGGCGGGACCTCGTTCAGGAGGCGCTATCCAGAGCGAAGCTCGTTGACAGAGTGGCGCTGTATGAGGGTATCGAACTTCCTGAGCATTAATGGCGTGCCTCCAGCCCCTTCATAATGGGCCCGATTTTATCGAGTGTCTCCTGATACTCGGCCTCCCAATGCGAGCTGGTAGTAATGCCGCCGCCGCCCCAGCAATACAGCGACGTGCCTTTGGCTTCGAGTGTGCGGATAGCGATGCTACTTTGTAGCCAGCCGTTACCGGTCATCGCAAACAGAGACCCGCAATAGGCACCTCTTGCATGCGGCTCGAGTTCGGCAATGATTTCGACCGCGCGCTTTTTCGGTGCGCCGGTAATTGAGCCGCCGGGTGAGGAGGCAATCATGACGTTGCCAGCGCTGATGCCGCTGGCCAGTTGTCCGGTGATCGTGCTGATGAGGTGATGGACATTGTCGAAGCTATAGAGGCCGCAGAGTTCGGTAACCTTGACAGAACCCGCCTCACAGAACCGGCCCAAGTCATTGCGTAACAGATCCGTAATCATGACATTTTCGGCGCGATCTTTTTCGGAAGCCAGTAGTGAGGCCGCCGATGTCCGATCGGCGTCGACATCGCGATGTCGAACAGCGGTGCCTTTAATCGGCTGGGTCGTGATCACGCCGTCTTGGATTTGTAAGAAGCGCTCCGGAGATAGCGACAGGATTGCGTGCTGATCTCCATGACGTAAAAAGCCAGAGAAGCCGCCTGCGAGCTTGTCTCTCACTGCTCGATAAGCGGCCCACGTATCGCCTTGCAGGGTCGCTTCAAATCGCTGCGCATAGTTAACCTGATAGCAATCTCCCGCCAAAATATAGTCTTGTATGCGATGTATCGCGTCGCGGTAATCCGTTTTGCTGATACAGGGCTCAAAGGGGGCGGTGATTGAAAAAGTGCCGGGGTAGTCGGTCTCGCCACGCTGCAAAATGTCGCTAACGGCCTCTCGAGTGGCCCTGGGGCAATCAGGGTGAAAAATAACGTGAGTCGAGTGCGCTGCAAAATCTGACACCATCATCCAGTGATAAATATGAGCTGCTGATGCACAAGGTACTGCAGCGTCACCAATGAGATAGCGAGCAGGGGTATCGTAATCAAGGTGGCCGATGGCAATGCAGCCGTTCACTCCCTCAAAGGAGGGCGCCGCTGGGTCGGAGCCATAGGCCTGATTGAGTGTTTCCTCGATCGCGGCCATCCATCGAGCCATATCACCCGAATAATCCCGCAAGGTATGGCGAGCGCTGGGCAAGGCGGTGAGCAATTCTCGTTCGGTGCCACCGGCTTGGTTGCCACTGTCCAGATAGGCAAAGCCGGGCAAGTGAGCAAATAAGGCTGCCCATTCAACCAAGCTGCGCTCAAACGGCAGTGAGATGGTGTGCTCTGCTAGCGACATAAATGGCCCTTCACCAGGCAGGGGGTAAAATTGACAGATAGTGGCAAGGATAAGTAATGTCGCCGTCTATGCACAGCGCGGTGTACAATTATCGGTTGATCATCGCTACTGGTGGTGTGATTGCATCGTTTCCTATCTGAGAGCTCGTCAATGAACAATGGTACCGAAGAGGTCGTCCCCGATGGTGTGGCCGTGTCGCTAGAGAATCCCTTCACAGCTGCTCCGGATGAAGCCGAGCCTGCTGGCCGGTATGAGGCAACCCTGCGTCGCGGTGCGGCGCTTCGTGAAAAGCCCTTTATGGCGGCAGGATCGCCCAATCGTCTCCGTCAGCACTTAAAGGGGCGAATGACCGTCTGGGAGCGCATCCGCTATTTAGCCGACGATACCCCCCACGTGCTCTATCAGAACTGGGGGCCTAATTTAGATGGCGCCTCATTGGTCACGGCGATCCTGTCAGTCGATGGGCGCGATGTCGCCGTTTATGGGCATGATTTTACCGTGCGTGCGGGGTCGATGGACGCCACCAACGGCAAGAAGCTAGCGCGTCTTTTTGAGCTGGCAGCTAAGCGGCGGATTCCATTAGTGGGTTTAAATGACTCTGCTGGTGCTTATATCCCAGCGGGGGTAGGCGGACTCGATGGTTACGCAGACGCCTTTACGGCTTTGCGTAAAATTAGCGGCATCGTGCCGAGTATCATGTGCATGTTCGGATTTAATGCCGGGGGGGGGAGTTACCTGCCTCGGCAAGGTAGTTTCTTGATTCAGCCCAAAGACACTTTTTTTGGTCTGACCGGTCCGGGCGTCGTCAAGAGTGTTTTGGGCGAGGATATTACGCCCGACGAGCTCGGTGGACCGATGGTGCATAGTCAGACCGGTGTGACGGACTTTGTCGTGGAAGACGAAGTGGCGGCGCTCAGGAAAGTAAAGGAGCTATTGCGCTATTTGCCCGACTCGAATGAGTCGCTGGCGCCCTACAGGGAAACCTCTGATCCGATAGATCGTCGCACCGTTGACGTGGACATCCTCCTAAAAAAGGCGTTTAACTCGCCGACGGGGTTCAACACCCCCTTTGACATTAGCATCATGATCCAGCAGCTCTGCGATCACGGTGATTTTTTAGAAACGCAAGCGGATAGAGCGCGCAATACGATCACGGCGTTAGGCCGAATGGGAGGCAATGTTGTCGGTTTCGTTGCCAACAATTCTGCCGTTGCTTCGGGGCAAATTGATATCGATGCCGCTTACAAAAACGCGCGTTTTATTCGCTTTTGCAATTTGTACAACATTCCCGTGATCTTCCTTGAGGATACAACGGGGTTTTTGCCGGGTCGAGAGCAGGAGCACAGGGGTATCGTCCAGGCGGGGCGCGCGATGCTAGATGCCATTGTCGACTTGCGCACCCCTCGATTTTTGGTGCTGGTGCGCAATGCCTTTGGCGGCGCGTATGCCTCGTATAATAATTACGCGACAGGCGCAGACTTTGTGGTGGCACTGCCGACCACGCGGGTGGCCGTCATGGGGCCAGCGGGCGTGGAGTATGTGTATAAAGATGAGCTCAAAAAAATCCGGGCCAATCGTGATGCACGGATTCAGTCGGAAAGTGAGGCTCGGACAGCGCAGGGTTTATCAGCGGCTGAGGCCGGCAAGGAGGCCGCTTTAGCGGTAGATGCGCTCATCAAGGCAGAAGAGGCGTCGTTGGTTCAGCGCTACGAAAGAGAAATCATGAATCCTGAAGAGGCGCTGAGCTTGGGCTCTATTTCGGAGATTGTGATGCCCGAAGACCTGCGCCAGGTGTTGGCGCGCCAGATGGCGTTTTGTTTGCGTCATTACCAGCCTGGGCCGATGCAGTCGGTACAGCGCGAATTTCATTGATTAGGGGTTGGGAGAGACATCGTTTTGGGTATTCAGCACTATCTCAATAATCCGCTTATTCACGCAGATCGGCGCGGCAAACTGTCTGCGTCGCCGTGGTGCGCGCGCTTTTCATGTAGCGGCTTAAGACCGCTGATTATCTGCCGTGGCCCGATTCGTAAAGAGGCCATGGACGTGTTCCAGGAAATGGGCATTGATCATTACGGCATCTTATTATCCGAAAAGGATTCGATTGTTTACCGCGGCGCCTTAGCGCCTGAGCTGAGAGTGCTGACGGACCCTGACCGGATTCATCGCGTGCCCGATTACAGCGGCGCGACGAAAGAAGAGCGTGAGCAACGTATCACCGACATCATTCATATCGCTCACCAGCATGGCTATAACGCGATTTTCGCCGGTTATGGTTTTATGGCCGAAGATGAGCAGATGGTCGCGGCGATGGAAGCTGCTGGCTTGACCTTTATTGGTCCTTGTTCGCGAACGGTTCGACAGGCGGGATTAAAAGACGAGGCCAAACGCACTGCGCTCCGAGTAGGGGTGTCGGTCACGCCCGGTATTGATAACGGCACCACGCTGACGTTGCTGAAAAAATATCCGGATAAAGGCGCTTTAGAGGCGTTGGTTGCAGAGCATGGGTTGGTGTTAACGCCCGGTGACAATCATGACGACGAACTCGAGAGCTTTGCTGAGCGTGTTTTGATGGCCAGCTATAGGAAGGGCATCGACCTTTACACCGTCGATGAGCTGAGTGAAACCCTGACCGAAGCCGTTATTAAGATGAGTGAGCAGTATCCGCAAAACCGTGTCCGCCTAAAAGCCATTGGTGGTGGGGGCGGTAAAGGACAGCGAATTGTTGCGCTGGGCGGCGCTGCAAAAACGCCTGAGCTGGTTCGCGAAATTCTCAATGAGGTCAAGACGACCGGTGTGGGTGACAATAAGAACGTTTTAGTTGAGCTGAATATCGAGACAACTCGACACCAAGAAATTCAGGTTATCGGTAATGGCGAGTGGTGCATCACGCTGGGTGGCAGAGATTGCTCGTTACAGATGCATGAGCAGAAACTGCTCGAGGTATCGGTCACTCGTGAGTCATTGCTGGCGGCGCAGCAGCGAGCGCAGCACGCTGGTGCGGAAGAGGAGGCAGCGGTCCTTGCTCAGGATATTCTGACCCTCGATGCGATGGAAGATGAGGCGACTCGTTTTGGCGAGGCCGTTGGGCTTGATTCCGTTTCTACCTTTGAGTGCATTGTTGACCGAGACAAGCATTTTTTTATGGAGATGAATACGCGCATTCAAGTTGAGCACCGAGTCTCTGAACTGTGCTACGCCTTACGCTTTTCGAACCCCGATGACTCCGGGGATGGCTTTGTCGTCGAATCATTGGTTGAAGCGATGGTGCTGCTAGCGGCGCACGGACAACAGCTACCGAAGCCTGAGCGCATTCCTCGGCTCTCAGATAGCTTGGAGGCGCGACTCAATGCCACCAACGATGCGCTCCAGCCCAGTGCGGGTGGCATGGTGGAGTATTGGTCGGACCCGATTGTCGGTGAGATTCGTGACGATCAGGGGATAAGTTTGCACAACCCCGACACAGATGTATTCATGGAATATACGCTGGCGGGCGCTTACGATTCGAACGTGGCATTGCTACTGACAGTGGGCGGTGCGCGAGAAACGGCCTACGAGCAAATGGCAGAGGTACTGCGCTCAACACGGCTTCGTGGCAGGGAGTTGCAGACGAATCTTGCTTTTCATTATGGGCTGGTGCATTGGTTTTTAGGGCGAACGGTTAACGCGCGACCGACCACCCGCTTCATCGTGCCCTACCTTACTGCAGTCGGTGAGTTGGCGCAGGAGGCGGGTAGGGTCGATGTCAAAATCGCCTGGCAGCAATTGTGTGCAGCAAGGGTCGCCGCCGCGGGAGCCGCGGCGGGCACCTTGAAATCTGTGCTCGCGTCGAAAGAGAGTTTATTGATCCGGCCGATCATGCAGTTAATGGCATCGCCCCACTTACTCTCTGGTTGGCTCAGTCAGAATCAGCACGCTTTTCGATTTGAGCAGGGACATTTTGAGTGGGCCGACAACCCAGTCGAAGTGCTTGCTGACACGTATCATTTCTTACGTCTTGATTGGAACGAGAGCCTGCCTGCTTCTAGCACCATTTGGGATCACGATCACCAAATATTGACTGACGCAGAGGATTTTTACGCTGAGCTATCGCGCCGCTTTGAGTGTGATGACTGGGCTGCCATTTCTCGGCTAATGACCAGCGCTGCGCCAGAAGAGGTGGCGGGCAACGATTGGGCGGCGATACAGGCGGCCCATCGAGGTTATCAAGCGGGCATGGAGATACTGGAGTTACTCCCAGCGATGGCGCGTTTTACGGGATTTTACGATCTGAGTGTTAACGCGGATATGACGATCACCTTTCCGGAGCGTCTCTTAGATGAGGCGCATCAGAAAGCGATGAGTAAAGCGCTGGCACCGCCGCCGGTTGCCAAGTCTAACGAGATCGTCGCTGAGAGCGGCGGTATGTTTTACGGTCGCGAGGCACCAGAAGCGCCGCTTTACGTTGAACAGGGGCAGCATTTTGAGGCAGGGGAGCCGCTGTATCTGGTCGAGGTAATGAAGATGTTCAACAAGGTATTTGCCCCGTTCTCGGGCACCATCGACGAGGTGCTCGTCGAGGGGGATGGCGTGATCATCGCGAAAGGGCAGCCGTTGTTTCGAGTCACGCCTGACGAGAAGGTGGAAGTGGTCTCTGACGAAGCGGTCGCTTTAGCGCGCAGAGAGCACACCACAGAGCTCGTTAAACTCTTCGTCTAATAAGGCTTTTAGGATATCCATCGCATGATTACTGCACTTGACCATATCGCCATTGCTGTTCCTGATCTAGAGGCAGCCGTGTCCCGTTTCTTGGGGGACTTTGGTCTGCACTATGACGGTAATGAGGTGGTCGAAGCTGAAAAAACTGCGACGGCCTTTTTTAGTGTGCCGGCGACGCACATCGAGCTCGTTGCGCCATTGAAGGGCAGCGGCCCGATCGCGACCTACCTTGAAAAGCGCGGCGGTGGCTTGCATCACTTGTGCTTTCGCACCGACGATATCGATGCGGATGTCGTGAGACTCCGCGACAAAGGCTATCAATTTATCGGTGATGATCCGTCGCCGGGAGCGCATGGCGCCAGAGTTATCTTTATCCACCCGAAGAGTTGTGGCGGGGTCCTGATAGAGTTATCGCAGCCGGCTGAGGGGGTCGCATGAGTGTTTATGACCCGAAAGAATCGACGCTGAGCGCCTGGGGGAAGCTGGTAGAAAAGCAAAGCAAGGGGCTGACGCCAGAAGAGTTCACTTGGCATACCCCTGAGGGTATTCCGCTGAAAACCCTCTACACCGCTGAGGATATCGAGGCGCTCCCCTACACCAACACGTTACCTGGATTGTCTCCCTACATTAGGGGTCCGCAGGCGACCATGTATGCAGGTCGCCGTTGGACGATTCGACAATATGCGGGGTTCTCTACTGCAGAGGCATCCAACGCTTTTTACCGTAAGGCTTTGGCCGCAGGCGGGCAGGGCATTTCAGTGGCCTTTGATCTGGCCACGCACCGTGGTTACGACTCGGATCATCCCCGGGTGTCTGGCGATGTGGGTAAAGCGGGCGTCGCTATCGATTCTGTTGAAGACATGAAGATTCTTTTCGATGGCATTCCGCTTGATAAGGTCTCGGTCTCTATGACCATGAACGGCGCTGTGTTGCCGGTGCTAGCCGGTTATATCGTTGCCGCAGAAGAGCAGGGTGTTGAGCAGACTGCGCTCTCAGGGACCATTCAAAATGATATTTTGAAAGAGTTCATGGTTCGCAATACGTACATTTACCCGCCTACACCCAGTATGAAGATCATCGGCGATATCATTGCGTATTGCTCAGCTAATTTGCCCAAGTTCAATACCATTTCAATTTCCGGATATCACATCCAGGAAGCGGGTGCGAATGCCTCACTCGAGCTGGCCTATACGTTGGCGGATGGAAAGGAATATATCCAAACAGCGATAGCGGCCGGATTACAGATTGATGAATTTGCGCCGAGGCTCAGTTTTTTCTGGGGCATCGGGATGAATTTCTATATGGAAATCGCGAAGATGCGCGCTGCCCGTTTGTTATGGGCAGAAATTGTCGAAACCTTTGCGCCCAGTAATCCGAAAAGTTCGATGTTGCGAACGCATTGCCAAACATCCGGGTGGTCACTAACGGAGCAGGATCCTTATAACAATATCGTGCGAACGACGATTGAGGCCATGGCCGCCGTTTTTGGCGGCACCCAGTCTTTGCACACTAACGCGCTGGATGAGGCCATTGCCTTGCCATCTGACTTTGCGGCCCGTATCGCCCGCAATACGCAGTTAATTTTACAGGAAGAGACGGGTATCGGTCAGGTCGTGGATCCGTGGGGCGGCTCGTACATGATGGAGCACCTGACAAACGAAATGGCAGGCAAGGCGCGGGAGTTGATCGCTGAAATCGATGAGCTCGGCGGAATGGCCGCAGCGATTGAGAGCGGTGTGCCTAAGCTGCGGATTGAAGAAGCGGCGGCAAAAAAGCAGGCCCGGATTGACCGCGGTGAAGATGTCATCGTGGGCGTGAATAAGTTTCAGATCGACGAGCAGGATGTCGTGGATATCCTCGAAATCGATAACGAGCAAGTCCGAAAGGCTCAGCTCTCCCGTCTGTCTGATATCCGAGCGGCACGCGATGACAAAGCGGTTGCCGCTGCGCTGAGTGCGCTAACGGAGGCGGCACAGTCTGGGCAGGGCAACCTGTTGGCGCTGGCGGTTGAAGCGACGCGATGCCGCGCGACCGTGGGTGAGATCTCGGATGCCTTGGAGCAGATTTTCGGACGCTTTACCGCTAATTCACAAACGGTATCGGGCGTCTATGGCGCCGCTTATAAGGGCGATGCTGACTGGGAGAAGATCTCAATGGATATAGATGCCTTTGTCGCAGCACATGGCCGGCGGCCTCGGATGCTGGTCGCGAAGATGGGGCAAGATGGACACGATCGCGGCGCCAAAGTCGTGGCGACCGCTTTTGCCGATGTGGGTTTTGACGTCGACTTGTCGCCGATGTTTTCCACGCCAAGTGAGGTGGCACGTCAAGCGATAGAGAATGACGTTCACGCAGTGGGCGCGTCGAGTCTCGCGGCAGGCCACAAGACGCTTGTCCCTGAATTAATTGAGGCACTCCGCGAACAAGGTGCGGACGATATTATCGTGATTGCTGGCGGCGTGATTCCCGCGCAAGATTATGATTTCCTGATGAAAAGCGGCGTGACGCTGATCTTTGGTCCAGGCACGCCGATTCCTGATGCTGCTAGAAAAGTGCTCGATGCCATCAACGCCAACAGCTGACGCCATTCTCGCGGGTGACCGTCGCGCATTAGCGAAGGCCATTACGTTGGTGGAGAGCCAGCGCGCACAAGACCGTCAATCGGCACAGCAATTGTTGGCCGCCTTATTGCCCCACACTGGAGGCAGTATCCGGGTCGGGATAAGTGGCGTACCGGGCGTGGGGAAATCAACGTTTATTGAAGCTTTTGGCTCCCAAGTCATTGAGCAGGGCCATCGACTCGCCGTATTGGCGGTCGATCCTAGCTCTCCTGTCGCGGGCGGATCCATTCTGGGAGATAAAACGCGGATGGAGACACTGTCCCGTGCTGACGCTGCCTTTATCAGGCCCTCTCCAGCAGGTCGCGCGCTAGGCGGTGTGGCCGCCAAAACCCGGGAGTCGTTGCTGTTATGCGAGGCGGCGGGATTTGATGTGATATTGGTGGAGACCGTCGGTGTCGGACAGTCAGAGCACCAGGTCGCCAGTATGGTCGATTTTTTTCTACTGCTAATGTTGCCAGGCGGTGGCGACGAATTGCAGGGCATCAAGAAGGGCATTCTTGAGTTGGCCGATGCCATCGTGGTGAATAAAGCCGATGGAGCCAGCGAATCGATGGCCCGTATTACGCAGCAGCATTATCGTGCCGCGATGTCGTTGCTCAACCACGACGGATTCTGGGAACCACAAGTCATGACCTGCTCTGCGCTCAACGGGATGGGATTGCAGGGGATTTGGGAGATGATCACTCATTATGCTGATGTCGCCCGGGATCAAGGTGCGTTTGAGCAAGCGCGAGCTGATCAGAATTTAACGTGGATGCACCAGCTCATCGACGAACTCCTGCGCGCGTCAGTCTCGGGTCATCCCTCAGTACAGTCAGCGATGACCGATATTGAGAATGAGGTTAAGCAAGCAAAAACCACCCCGTTAGCCGCGGCACACAGTATTTTGGCACTGTCTCGTCAGCCAGTCTGACGTGAGCTTGCTGCCGGTGATGAACGTTTGGCTCTGATGGTCTTGGCCGCCACTAACACCTCGCTCGGTTGAGCGGCTGCCTGGACTATTCGCTGTGATCATCGACAAGCGCCTGACACTCGGACAGGGCGTTGCTCAGCGTCGGGCAGGCGTCGTTTAGCGCGTGATGAACCACCGCATCACCGCTGCATAACGCCATGAGGTAGGGTAATGCATTAGCGGACACGGTAATGCACTCGCCATTAATAAAGGCGTTGAGATCGGTATCGGTATCGCATTCTTGCCAAGCTATTCGCGCCTCCGCCGAGAGTCTCACGCTACCGGTGTACGAGGAAGCCGAAAAGTAAGCCGTATCGTCTGTCGCCAAGTCACCTTGTTCGGTCAGTATTTCGCCCAGCCACCGGCCATCGTCGAGGGCGTCTAGTGCGTTTGTCACAGCGTCTCTGGCGTTCGAAAGGTGACTTGCGGTGATTTCCCCTGGTCGGCTTTCGAGTGTTGCTGTGGCGCCATCCTCTAGTAGGATCGTGCTGGATAGGTGCTCTAATACTGCGTCAGTGCGACGCGCCAGCAGCGCGGCGATGGGGGGCGCCCGCAGCCCAATAGAAAAGGTCATGCTAGCGCCATGTGCGATCCCCCAGTGGGCAATACCCGGCGGCACATAAAGTACATCGCCTGGGTTCAGCAGAAACGTGGATTCTGGCTCGAATTCAGGGATCAAGTTGAGGCCACCCCCACCCAATTGTGGCGTGCTGTCGTCGCAAGTGGGTCCTAGACGCCACTCCCGTTGACCCAGTCCCTGGAGTAAGAAGACGTCGTATCGGTCGAAGTGAGGACCGACGCCGGCTCCGTCCACTGCGTAACTGACCATCACATCATCAATGCGCCAGTTAGGTAGAAAAGAGAGACTGAGGCGCAACTGATGGATCGACGGATGCCAGCGATCCATTTGTTGTACCAACAATGTCCATCGGTCTTGGCGCTGGAAGCTGGCCGCGGTAAAGGGGCCGTCAGCTTGAGCCCAGACCTCCTTGTCTTGCCAAATGAGTCGACTTTCGATGTCGGCGTCTAGGGCAAACCCCGCTAATTCATCCGGGGTGATGGGCGACTGAAAATCAGGTATCGCCTGCGGCAAATACAGCGGTTTCTGTTGCCAGTACTCCGCTAAGAATTGTTGCGCTGAAATCGGCAGTTTCATCTCAATGACCGGCTGTGTTACTCGCTAATTTTTACAGCAAGATCAGCCGCATAGCCGGTATAGGTGTGGGGCGTTAGCGCAGTAAGTCGACGCTTAGCGTCGTCCGGTATCGCGAGCGATTGGATGAAATCTGCCAGCATCTCAGCGTCTAGGCGCTGCCCTCGCGTAAGGGCCTTGAGTTTCTCGTAAGGCTCCGGCACGCCATAACGACGCATGACGGTCTGAACCGCCTCGCCGAGTACCTCCCATGCTCCATCAAGATCGGCAAGCATCGGTGCGCTGGCCACCTCAAGTTTGCTGATGCCCTTTTGTAACGATTGCAACGCCAATAGCGAGTGACCGACCGCCACGCCCATGTTTCTAAGCACCGTGCTGTCAGTGAGATCTCGCTGCCATCGGCTGACAGGTAATTTTTGCGCTAAATAGCTCAGTAGTGCATTTGAGAGTCCAAAGTTGCCCTCCGCGTTCTCAAAGTCGATCGGATTGACCTTGTGCGGCATCGTTGAAGAGCCCACTTCGCCTTCAATGATTTTTTGTTTGAAGTACCCCAGCGAAATGTAGGACCAGATATCACGAGAAAAATCGACCAGAATCTGGTTGCTGCGCGCCAAACCGTCAAAATATTCAGCCATGTAATCGTGTGGCTCTATCTGCGTGGTGTAGGGGTTCCATTCCAACCCCAGGGACGTGACAAACTGCTGAGATATCGCCGGCCAGTCTATTTCCGGATAGGCCACACTGTGGGCATTGTAATTCCCAACGGCACCATTGAGTTTGCCTAGGGGCTGCACTGTGTTGACGATATCGCGTTGCCGGTTGAGGCGTGCGACGACGTTGGCAAATTCTTTGCCCAAGGTGGTCGGCGTGGCGGCTTGGCCATGGGTGCGTGAGAGCATTGGCTGCTCCCCAAACTGCCTCGCGAGCTGCGCCAATACCGACGCAACGTCGTCATAGGCTGCCTTCATCACCCGATGGCCATCTTTGAGCATCAAGGCATGGGCGAGATTGTTGATGTCCTCGCTGGTGCAGGCAAAGTGAATGAATTCAGAGGCGGCCGACAGCTCCTCATTGCCGACAATCGATTCCTTCAAGAAATACTCGACGGCTTTCACGTCGTGGTTTGTGGTCGCCTCAATCGTCTTGATGCGTTGCGCGTCAGCTTCAGAAAAATCATCCACTAACGCCTTGAGACACGCGCTGGCCTCATCGCTGAAGGGGGGTATTTCCAATACCGCTGCACAAGCGGAAAGCTGACGTAGCCAGGCGATCTCTACGGTGACGCGCCGATAGATCAAGCCGTATTCACTGAAAATATCGCGAAGGGAGTCCACCTTGTTGCAGTATCGACCGTCAAGGGGAGACAGGGCAGTCAGCGGGGAGGGGGTCATAGCATCTGCTCAGCACTCGGGAGTGAGCAGTTTAACATGGCGCGTCGCCGGGTTGGGCTAGTGGGGTGCGCTGACATCTCGTGCGAGGCGGGCGGCGGTGTCTCTAATGTCCCCTCTGCTGAGCATGAGCTTGAACCGTGATCCGCCGAGCTGTCGCCAAAGGAACGCTGCTCGCACGCCGCAAAGCAGCAGCGAGCGAACCAGGTCTGCCACCTGGGGGCTGTTGAGGTGCTGGGCGCTACCGGTGATTTTGATTCGGTACGGCAGGGTGCTAAGTGTGTCTTGATAAATGGCAGCAATTCCAGAGGTTAAAGTATTGATACTGCTCGAAAAGTTATCAGCACCATAAGCGGCATGTTTGAGCCTTGCGTGAACGATACTCTGCAGGTCATCTCGCTTAGCAAATCGCTTTTCGAGCTGCAGCATGGCTAGGGTGTAGCGGAGCGTCTGCGCGGCGGACTCGTCCTGAGACAAGCTCAAGCAGGCCGATAATTGCTCAAGGCCAAGACGAATGCCTTGTGGGGTCCCAAAAACCGCGTCAACGGCGTCTGGCTCGAAGCAAAATAAGGAATGAATCGAGGCTTCGACAAAGGGCGTCGGCCAACTGCCTGTTTTAGCCGCTAAGTCGACGATGCGTGCTGCTTGGGCAACACCCGCCAGGGCGAGGGTGCGCTGTTCTATCAGGGTGCGGTCAGTCATAGTGCGATCTCGATGACGCCACCGCCGAGGCAGACGTCGCCTTCATAAAAAACGACGGACTGCCCGGGTGTGACAGCGCGCTGAGGTGCCTCGAAAGACACCAGTATGTGCTCATCCTGCGCGCTGATGAGGCAGGCCTGATCCGCTTGCCGATAGCGAATTTTGGCATGACAGGAGAAGGGCAGCGCTGGGGGGACTCCGCTGACCCAGATCACCTCGGAAGCCAACAATCTGCTGCGGAATAAAGTAGGGTGCTGATTACCTTGCGCCACCACCAAAGTGTTACTCGCCAGGTTTTTTTCAACCACGTACCACGGTGCCTCTGGATGGGCAGATAGTCCGCCAATACCCAGCCCCTGACGCTGCCCTATTGTGTGATACATCAACCCCTGATGCTGTCCGAGGAGCTCGCCGTCACTCGCGCAGATGGGTCCTGGTTGCGCCGGCAGATACTGTCCGAGAAAATCTTTAAAGCGCCGCTCGCCGATAAAACAGATCCCAGTGCTGTCTTTTTTGCGCGCATTGTTGAAACCTGCGGACTCGGCCTTGGCGCGCACGACGTCTTTTGTGACCTCGCCAACCGGAAATAAGGTTCGCTCAAGTGCTTGATGATCTACTTGATGGAGAAAGTAGCTCTGGTCTTTGTTGCCATCAGTGCCCTTTAGCAGCTGCGTTTTCGTTTGATGTCTACGCGACCGTACGTAATGGCCCGTCGCGATAAGGTCCGCGCCCAAGTGCGTCGCATAGTCGAGAAACGCGCGAAATTTGATTTCTCGATTACAGAGGATATCGGGGTTTGGCGTGCGCCCGGCTTGATACTCTTTTAAAAAATGCGCAAAAACGTTATCCCAATATTCAGCTGCAAAATTAGCGCTGTGCAGCGGAATGTCGAGTGCTGTCGCGACCGCTTGCGCATCTGCCAGGTCGGCTTTGGCGGTGCAGTATTCGGTGCCGTCATCTTCCTCCCAATTTTTCATGAACAGCCCTTCCACGCGATACCCTGCCTCGAGCAACAGCAGTGCAGCGACGGATGAGTCGACGCCACCCGACATCCCGACCATGACGGTTTGTTGAGCGCTGTGAGGGGAGTGTTTCACGATGTCTGTGGAGTCTCAGCTGAAATGAAGGAGTCGAAGAATGATGGCAGGCGCTCGCTGGGTCAACGCTTGAGATCAGCAATCGACGCAAGGCGGTGCTCTCCCGGTTTTAATCCATCGATCTGCCAGGGTCCAATGGCGACCCGAATCAGTCGTAGCGTGGGAAAGCCCACAGCAGCGGTCATCCGGCGCACTTGACGATTGCGACCCTCGGTGATCGCTATTTGCAGCCAAGAGTCGCTCACGGTTTTGCGTTCGCGAATGGGGGGATGACGCGGCCACACTTCAGGCTCTGGTATTAAGCTGACGCGCGCGGGCTGCGTGACGCCATCACGTAAAGTCACGCCTTGGTTCAGCGTATCGCAGGCAGTCTGATCAATGGTGCCTTCGACTTGAACCCAATAGGTTTTCCACTGGCGGTATTGGGGGTGTGCGATCTGCTGTTGCAAGCGACCATCCGTCGTGAGCAACAGTAGCCCCTCAGAATCGTAATCCAACCTACCTGCTGCGCGAAACTGGGGGGCATCGAGAAAATCAGCCAGTGTGCTCCGAGGAGCCTGAGGCCGATCACGATCGGTGAATTGGCTGAGGACTTGAAACGGCTTATTAAACACAATAAGAGAGGCCATACGCATAGTGTGCCTCATTTGGTGTTAAAATGATTCGATAACCCGCGTAAGGTCCCGTCTGCATTACTGTAGGGCGTTTCGGCGTGGTCCCTTTGCTCGCGAGGGGAGTCGTTTTTTTATTTTTGGGGGAGTTCCACCATGGCATATCAGCACATCAAAGTACCTGACACTGGCGAGATGATCGTTGTCAACGACGACAACAGCCTTCACGTTCCCACTAACCCCATCATTCCTTATATCGAGGGGGATGGCATCGGTGTGGATATTTCTCCTGTGATGATATCTGTGGTTGATGCGGCCGTGGCAAAGGCCTACGACGGGACTAAGAAGATTTCCTGGATGGAAATTTATACCGGTGAGAAGGCCGCTGAGCTCTATGACGGGGATTGGTTTCCGGAAGAGACACTGAATGCGATTAAAACTTACAGCGTTGCGATTAAAGGGCCGTTGACGACGCCTGTCGGAGGCGGTTTCCGCTCGCTAAATGTCGCGTTGCGACAAGAGCTCGACCTCTACACCTGCCTGCGTCCTGTGCGCTGGTTCGAGGGCGTGCCTTCGCCGGTCAAGAAGCCGGGAGATTGCAACATGGTGATCTTTAGAGAGAACTCTGAGGATATCTATGCGGGAATCGAGTACCAGGCAGGAACGCCAGAAGCGCAAAAAGTCGTCGATTTTATTATTGGCGAGATGGGCGCCACGAAAATTCGCTTCCCTGAGAACGTCGGTATTGGTATCAAGCCCGTGTCAGAGGAGGGTACCCAGCGGCTGGTTCGTAAGGCCATCCAATATGCTATCGAGCAGGACCTGCCCTCGGTCACGCTGGTGCATAAGGGTAATATTATGAAGTTCACCGAGGGTGCTTTCCGCGATTGGGGATACGAATTAGCGCAGAAAGAGTTTGGTGGTGAGCTCCTCGACGGCGGACCGTGGGTGAGTATCAAGAATCCCCGGACGGGCAGCGATATCGTGATAAAAGATGTGATTGCAGATGCGATGCTGCAGCAAGTGCTGACCCGCCCACGCGACTACAGCGTGGTTGCCACGCTTAACCTGAACGGCGATTATTTGTCGGATGCGCTCGCAGCCCAAGTAGGCGGAATCGGTATTGCACCAGGCGCTAACCTCTCCGATACCGTAGCGTTGTTCGAAGCAACTCACGGCACAGCACCTAAGTATGCTGGGCAGGACAAGGTGAATCCGGGTTCGC
>CAJQKG010000235.1 GCA_905478845.1 uncultured Luminiphilus sp. | reverse complement strand
GCTTGCCAGCGCCAGAGCAGATACTTTCAGAAATTGAGAACGCATTTCAGTTAGCCTCCGGGGCTGATACGGGCATATTGAGTAATTCGATGGTCGCTTGCTTCTTCGCAATACGAACGCCTTTGCGGACCGCTGAGGCGTAATCACCGGCAGGTAACTCCTCCCAGCTTTGCGTCTCACGGTTCCAGGCACCCGTCTCGGCGCCATCGGTGCTCTGATAAACCAGCGCCACACGGCCAATGCGTAAGATATCGACTTCGCGCTCTGCGCCATTGAGGTCAATGGAGTCGCTGTAGGACTCAATACCACGGCCGTATTGCAGCTCGATCGAGTAGAGCTCTAATACTTGACGATACGCCTCGGCAGAAGTGACATCAGAGCGGTCCATGTTCGCCCGAACGGCTTCGATATTGCCCAAACGGGTATCGAGGTCGAAAGGCATATCAAATTGGATGAACTGCTCGAGTCCGTCCAGCATCCGCGTCACCAATGGCGGAATCTGGCGCTGAATGACTGAGGCCTCAGAGATAGACGCATCGATATCGGTGATGCGCTTCTCTTGGTTCGCAATCTGGCGCTCCAAGCGGGCGTTGTAGACCTTAAGCCCATCCACCTGCTTCATGACCGTTTTATAATCTGACAATAAACTGGCCGTTTCATCCGCCAGTCGATCAATCTTGGCCTGTGAAGCCTTCGCCGACACTGCACGTTGCTTGCCCACCTCGACGATGGGGTCAATGGACTGCGCGACGGTCAGCGACGCACCACCGCTGACACAGATTGCCAACAGTAAACTTGTAAGTCGAGTCGTAGTCATGGGATCGATACTTCCTCTCAAAGCAAAATCTGGAATGCGTCAGCCTAGGCCAACCCTTCTATGTGACTAAATTGGTGCCGCTGTTATTCCTATAATATCGCGACTACCAACATTGGGGGAGCGAATTTAACCCGTCCGTTTCATCAACGCAAATCATTTGCCCACCAACGTGACACCGTTGTCGAGGATCAGATGGGGTTATCAGGCGGCTCCAACTCAACAATCGTGAAGGCATGACTGTTGCCGTCTACTGCGTCGTAAGCGGTTTGCGCGGTCTCGCGCCACTGAGCCAGAAGATCAAGATCAAACACCACGTCACCGTCAACCGCGCCATGAACCTTTGTTAACACCACTTTGTCAGCTCTCGGTAATGCCAGCCGGTATATTTCAGCACCGCCCACCACCATAGCCGCGTCGGCGCCATCAATGAGGGCCTGACCGAATGCGCATTCCAAGGCATCTGACAAGCTATGACACGTGGTCACACCTTCATGATGCCAAGACGGATCCCGGGTAACCACGATATTGCGTCTCCCAGGCAGCGGGAAGCCAACACTATCAAATGTTTTCCGTCCCATGATGATGGGGCGCCCTAATGTCGTCCGCTTAAAATGGCGCAAGTCATCGGGTAAATCCCAAGGAAGCGCGTCTCCCCGACCAATGACGCCATTTTCAGCTGCCGCAAGCACCAGAACGACCGGAATATCGTTATCTTGTCGAGATCCTGTCATCAGATGGCCACCGGTGCCGGTATATTCGGCGCAGGGTCATAGCCAACCAGCTCAAAGTCGTCAAAGTGGTAACCATAAATGGACTCTGGGCAGCGCAAAATGTTCAAAGACGGACAGATCCCGGGGGCGCGATCAAGCTGCGTCGCGACCTGCTCACCATGATTGCTATAGAGGTGAGCGTCGCCCAACGTAATGACCACTTCCCCAGGTATTAAGCCACATTGCTGCGACAACATATGGGTCAACAACGCCACCGATGCAATGTTAAAGGGCAGGCCCAAAAACGCATCGCTCGAGCGAATATACAGTTGTGCAGAGAGTGTTTTGTTCGCGACATAAAATTGATAGAGCAAATGGCACGGCGGCAATGCCATGTTGCCGGCTCGCACATTATCCTGCGGACTGATCGTCTCGTCGGGCAAGTATTCGACGTTCCAAGCGTGAAATAAGATACGGCGGCTGTCAGGCCGATGCAGCAAACAATCCACCACGTAGTCGATTTGGTTAATACTACCGCCATCGCGTGTAGGCCAAGCGTGCCACTGTGCGCCGTAGAGGGGCCCGAGCTCCCCGTCTTCGGTTGCCCACTCATCCCAAATACGCACGCCATTCTCACGCAGCCACTGCGTGTTGGTGTCGCCGCTGAGAAACCAAATCAGTTCATTCACGACGCTTTTAAAGTGCACCTTTTTAGTGGTGAGTAACGGAAACCCCTGCGCGAGATCAAAGCGAAGCTGCCGCCCGAATACGGACCGGGTACCGGTGCCGGTGCGATCACCCCGGTCAATGCCGTGATCGCGAATATCGTTTAATAAGTCGAGATACGCCTGCATGCTGTCCTCATTGATGGGTCGGCCGATACGCCCGATAGAGTAACCAGGTGCCTGCCATCAGCATTGGCACACACAATATTTGGCCTCGCGTCATCCAACCCATGGCATCAAAGCCAATATGGGCGTCCGGCTCGCGGAAAAACTCCGCTAAAAATCGAAACAGGCCATAGCCCATTAAAAACATGCCGGATACGGCCCACTGGGGCCGCGGTTGTCGACTAAACCATAAGAGCAGAATGAATAAGAGACAACCCTCCAGTGCAAACTGGTAGAGCTGCGACGGGTGACGGCCCAAAGCCAGTGGATCCCGAGGAAAAACCATCGCCCAAGGAACGTCGGCACTTCTACCCCATAGCTCCTGCCCGATAAAATTGCCCAATCGACCTAACGCGAGGCCAACGGGTGCGAGGGGGGCAACAAAATCCAGTAGCCGCCCTGCATCAATATGGTGCTGTCTCGCAAAAAATATCATCGCCACCAGCACGCCCAAGAAGCCACCATGAAACGCCATGCCACCTTCCCAGACCCTAAACAGCCACAGTGGATCGCCGATAAGACGATCAAGTCCGTAAAAAAGGGTATAGCCCAACCGGCCCCCAATCACGATGCCGACCGCCGCATAAAAAATAAGGTCATCGACTTGATGTCGCTGGAGTGGTGCATTGGGTTGCGCCGCTCGATGACGCGCTAGCCACCACGCAAAGGCGAGGCCGCCGAGATACGTTAGGCCATACCAATGAACCGTGATCGGGCCGAACGCAACCGCAACGGGGTCAATATCAGGATAGGGCACCACTTAATCGTCTCCGCGACGTCTGAGAAAAATATCGAGTCCGCGCTCACTCAGTGCCGAATCTAAGGCGGCCACGACTTCTTGAGCGGACCTTAGGGGTAACAGTATCGCCATCAAATCAGCTAGTTCCGCAGCACTGAAGGCACTTAGAACACGCTTCACCAAGGACAAACTGCCCGCGTTCATCGACAACTGATCAAACCCCATCGCAACCAGTAATGGCGCCGCGCGCGGGTCGCCCGCCAACTCCCCGCAAATACTGACCGACTTTTTCTCACTGTGAGCCGCTTTGATAATGTACGCGAAGGCCGCCAGTACTGCAGGGTGCAGCGGCTGGTAGAGCCCTGCAACGCGAGCATTACCGCGGTCAACCGCCAGTAAGTATTGCGTCAAATCATTGGAACCCACTGATAAAAAGTCGGCCTCTTGTGCCAGCGGCCCGGCCAAATAGACCGCAGCAGGCACTTCGATCATGACGCCAACGTGGGGCAGGGGCGCGGTAAAGCCTTCGCTTAATACTTCATTGTGGCATCGGACAATTAACGCCCGCGCAGAACGAAGCTCGTCGATCGCAGTCACCATGGGTAGTAAAATACGCAAATTATCGAGGCCCTCGTTAGCCTTCAACATGGCGCGCACCTGTGTCAGGAAAATCTCGGGATGATCCAGCGTCACCCGGATACCGCGCCAACCCAAAAAGGGATTGGCTTCTTCGATAGGAAAGTAGGGCAACGCTTTATCACCGCCGATATCGAGTGTCCGCATGGTCACCGGTGCGGGATGAAACGCCTCGAGCTGCTCTCGATACAGCTGACGCTGCTCCTCTTCACTCGGGAATCGATCTCGTAATAAAAAACTGACTTCGGTCCGGTAAAGACCCACACCCTCAGCCCCAAACTCCCGAGCCCTCTGCATATCGGCGGCAACACCTGTATTGACCCAGAGAGGGATAATATGGCCATCTGAGGTTTGCGCGGGCTGAGATGCCAATGGCGCAAGCTCCTCAAATAGCGCCTCATCCTCTGCGAGCAGCGCCTCAAAGCGGGCGAGCAGGTCGCTATGAGGGTTAACATAGACTCGTCCGTTGTAGCCATCGACCACCAGGCGCTGATCGGGGAGTCGCTTGAGGGGCAGATCCTCAACCCCCACTACAGCAGGAATCCCCATGGCTCGTGCCAAAATCGCGGTGTGGCTATTGGCACTGCCTCGCATCGATACAATGCCGGCGAGTCGGTCCCTAGGAATCTCTCCCAAGGTGGCGGCAGTTAACTCCTCTGCCACTAAAATAGTCGATGCAGGGTAATCCACCTCCTGGCGGCTGGCGTCCTGCAAATAACTCAGCACACGCGTACCCAAGTCCCGGACATCGACTGCCCGTTCACGGAGATAAGAGTGATCTAGGCGCTCAAAATGGCGAATATGGCGCAACATCACCTGACTCAATGCGCCCTGCGCCCACTCACCGGCTTTAATCAAGGCGGCGACCTCACTCCCCAACACGGAATCATCAAGAATACTGAGATAAACACCAAATAAGGCGTGATCCTCCGGTCCCAGCTCGCTTTTTAAATTTTCTGCCACTTGCTGTATGTCGCTGCGAACGCTGGCGAGCGCCTCACGAAAAGCCCGCAATTCGACGACCCGATCGTCGGCTTTACGCGACGGCACCGTCTGCAAATCAGCGACCGGCGAAATCCAGGCGGCTGTGCCAATGCCAATGCCCGTGCAGGCGGCAAGGCCCGAGAGTCGCGCCGCGCTCTTGGTCGCCGCGGCCACCGACACCGTCCGTCCAATCGCACCCGCTAACTCGGCATGCGCAATCACCCCAGCTAGCTGGGCTGATACGGTGATCAAAAAGGCCTCCTCATCCTCAGAAAACCGACGATGATCACCCTGCTGCACCACCAGTACGCCTAATAGATCTCGCTGATGAATAATCGGGGCGCCCAAAAATGCGTTAAACGGTTCTTCGCCTAGACCGTCCACCAGCTGAAACTGAGGATGTGCAATCGCATTATCCAAGTTAAGCGGCTCCTCGCGTGTCGCGACCCAGCCCACCAATCCCTCATCGAAGCCCAAACCAAACTGCCCGACTTTGTCCGAGTTGAGGCCCTCAGTGGCCCGAAATATCAACTTCTGACTGGCTTTGTCGTGCAGATAAATCGTACACACATCGGTCCGCATCGCCGCTCTAACCTGAGCCACAATCAGGTTTAACGCGTCCTCTAACGAGTCGGCATCGTTAACATCCTGAATCAGCCGGCGGAGCAATTCGAGCATCAGCGACCCCCGCGACGTCTGCGAGCGGGCTTGCGCTGCGGACTGAGACGACCCGCTAGTTGCGTGAGCGCCTGTCGGTAAACGGCCTGCTTAAAGTCCACCACGGCTGAAATGGGATACCAGTAAGTCACCCAGCGCCAGTGATCAAACTCTGGGGTGTCATCAGTATCCAGCCTGATATCACTCTCAGGGGCCGTTAGTCTCATCAAAAACCAAACCTGTTTTTGACCGATGCACACGGGATCCTCAGAAGGACGAATAAATCGCTTAGGCAGGCGATAATGCAACCAACTCTGGGTGCGACCCAATACTTTCACCATGTCTGGCTTCAAACCGACCTCTTCCTCCAGCTCGCGGTACATCGCCACTTCCGGCGTTTCTCCTGAGTGAATGCCACCTTGCGGGAATTGCCACGAATCTCGGCCATTGATCCGGCGCCCCCAGAGCACCTGATCTTCTTCATTACAAATAACAATGCCGACATTAGGCCGGAAGCCGTCTTTGTCGATTACCCTGTCGTTGTCTACTGTTGAATTCAAGATCCGATACCGAGTCGTCGCACACGAGTTAAGCCGAACGGGATTGTGACGCAGGCTTCCAGTCCGTATTCTTCCACACATCCTCTATCAACGGGACTCACCGGAGAGGTCTTATTTTTTTGGGAGCAACCGAGCAACGCCATGGCCCTCGCTATCTTTGATCTCGATAATACGTTACTCGCCGGCGATTCTGATCATCGCTGGGGGGAGTTCTTAGTCGAAAAAGGCCTAGTCGACGCGGCAATCTTTTCGCGGTCAAACGACCGATTTTACGCGGATTATCAGGCGGGCAGCCTCGATATGACGGCCTATCTACAATTTGTTCTGGCGCCCCTCACGGGGAAAACGACCGCATCCGTGCGCGCCTTACAACGGCAATTTATGGCTGACTGTATTGAACCCATGCTATTGGACAAGGCATTTGCGCTGATAGACCACCATCGCGTTGCCGGTGACCAACTGCTGCTCATGACCGCCACCCACAGCGTTGTCGCCGAACCCGTCGCCGCACGCCTCGGCTTTCAGCACTGGTTAGGTAGCGCCGTGGGCATAATTGACGGTTGCTATACGGGAAAACCTGAGGGGCAACCCTGTTTCCAAGCCGGCAAGGTGGCGCATCTTGCCGCCTGGCGCAGCCGCCACACCAATGCGAGCGGCAATGAAGACACGTGGTTTTATTCCGATTCTCACAACGACTTACCGCTTCTCAGTGAAGTCGGCCACCCCGTTGCCGTGGACCCCGACCCCGTCCTGGCTGCGCATGCGGAGCACCAAGGTTGGACGGTACTCTCGCTGCGCCCTTAAGCCGTTAAAACACCCACTATTAAGCCTCTGCCGCCACAGCGGACGCGTAACCCTCAGCACTCAGTAGCGCGTTAAGCTGAGCCGGCGCTTCAGGCTGTAAGCGATAAAACCACCCAGCGCCATAGGGATCCTCATTAATGTGCTCAGGGGTATCGGCTAATGCATCATTGATAGCGAGCACGGTGCCCGCTATCGGTGCATAAATATCTGACGCCGCCTTAACCGACTCCACGATGCCCGTGAACCCCGCCGGCAACACGACGGCCCCCACTGCGGGAAGCTCGACATACATGACGTCTCCCAGCGCCTGCTGGGCATGATCAGTGATACCGACTGTCACAGAGCCATCCGCTTCCAACCGGGCCCATTCATGCGTCACCGCATAATAAAGATTGACTAGATGCTGAGACAGACTGTCCTCCTTCACTTGATATCCCAAACGCCCCGTTATTAGGGTGGAACGAGCAAAACTTGTCGGGCCACTGCCCGTTGTGACGGTGAACCGTCACCGGTGCGATCGCTTTTGTAACCGGCAGATCAGCTAATCGCTTGCCGCATAAACCATCGCTTCAACCAGTGCTGACGCTCAACCATATTCAAGCCTAAATTCCGCAGTATCACTGCGGCTGGGTGAGGGCTACCAAAGCCACGCTTAAAGCCCTCCATCGCCGCCATCATGGCGAGATTCTCCGACTTACGTTGTCGTTGGTAGCGCTTTAGGGAGACGGGGCTCGAAACCGGGAGACCACCGGCACAACCCGCTAATAGTTCTTGCGCCAAAATGCGCACGTCGGACAGCCCAAGGTTGATGCCTTGTCCGGCCAATGGATGAATGCTGTGTGCCGCATCAGCGACCAACACCAGCGCGTCGTCTACGTAATCGACCGCGTGACTTTGTTTGAGTGGAAAACTCACGCGAGTCCCCACTGCCTCGGCGTGGGGTGCCAATGGACCCAATGCATGATTTAAAGCCTGAATGAAGGCGGTGTCTGAGAGTGCTGCCACCTCAGCATGCTCCTCCTCGTCTAATGACCAAACCAGCGCTACCTTGGCGGGGTCGGGCAGTGGCAATAACGCCAAAGGACCGCTACTCAGAAACGCTTGCCAGCATGTTGCTTGATGCGGCGACGATAGCGCCACCGTGCCCACAATCGCGCTCTGATGATAATCCCAATCTCGAGTGGGCTGCGCTGTCAGCTGACGCACCTTTGATCGGGCACCATCAGCCGCGACAACGAGTTGCGCAGAGAGGCGTTGATCTCCGGCACAATCGATAGACCAACCATCCGGTGTGCGAGACAGGGACTCCAGGGCACTTTGCCAACGGAGCTCCACGCGGCTGCAAGCCTCGGCGCACGCTATTAAGGCCTGCACCGTTTGTCGGTTCTCAACAATATGTCCAAGACTGGGTGCGGCGACGTCCTCTGCGTTAAAGGCGATTCGGCCCGTTCCGTCGGCATCCCACACACACATGGTTTCGTAGGGCGCCGTGCGCTCACTAGGAATCTTCTGCCACACCCCTAGTGACTCGAGAAAGCGGATGGAAGTGGGTGTCAGTGCACTGACCCTGAGATCCCAGTCATGGAGTGCGACCCCCTCACTGGCTGGCTCAGGACGACCAGCGCCATCGATCACCACCACGTTAAGATCACTGTCACGCAACGCAATGGCCAAGGACAGCCCAGCAACGCCCGCGCCAACGATCAGCACATCCGCCTTGCTCTCACCAAAGCGCTCAGGCATAGCGTCGGCCTGTTCCCACGCTGGCGACTTGTTGCCGAACCGCTGGCAGCAAATCTAACAGGGCCAGTGAGGCGTCTCGAGGGACATCCAGTAGCGGCCCTCGGCGGTTAAAAAGGGTCGCCAATGCATCGGTGCTATCAACAACAAAGCGCTGCTCACGGGATACTTGATCGAGGTAGGCTTTTAAACTCGTTAAACACCCAATGGGTGCCGAGCGCTGCTGCGCCTCGGCAATTTCATGTGCTAACAAACCGGCCTCCCGCAGGGATAGATTTAACCCTTGGCCCGCAACCGGGTGCAGCGTATGGGCGGCATTGCCCACCAAGAGAAACCCCCCACGGAACTGCTCTGAAGCCGATAAGCGCATCAACGGCCATTGACTGCGCTGGCCCACGGCCTGAACACGCCCTAACCGCCAACCAAATGCATCCTGAAAGTGATTGCGAAACGCCTCGTCGTCCAGATCGCCAAGCGTCGTTGCTGTGCTATCGGACACCGACCACACCACGTTATAGCGCTGGTCGGCATGGTTAAGCGTCGGCAAGGGCAACACTGCTAAGGGACCATTTGGCGTAAAACGCTCAAAGGCACGACCGCTTTGCTGCCCGGGAAAACGTGCATTAAATACCACCGCGGTATTAGGGGTGGGCCGCTCCAAGACGCGGATGCCCAACTGGTCAAACCAATCGGGCGCAACTCCTGCTGCCAACAAGACGAGATCAGCGGTGATCACCTCACCGTCCTCTGTCTCAATAGCCGGGGTGCCTGCCTCGGTGCGCAGCGCGTTGCACCGGACCGGGGATCGAATGGTAATGCCCAACTGCGCGGCACGAGCGAGCAACCGCTGACCGAGCTCATGGTTCTCCACGACATAGCCCAAGGCGGAGACATCCAGTTCGCTCGCCGTCATCACCGTGCTACCAAAATGACCGCGATGAGAGACATGGATATCGCGTATCGCGCCAGCGGCAGCGCGCAGGTCTGACCATATGCCCCAGGATTCGAGCAGTGACACAGAATGTAAATTGAGCGCCGAGCCCCGCGTATCAAGTGGGTTAGGTGACCCCGATCGAAAGGGACTGGCCTCCAACAAAACAATGTCCAAATCCGGATTCTCACAGGCGATCGCAATGGCGAACGAAAGTCCCGCTAGCCCCCCACCCAGAATCAGTACCTGCGAATGAGAGATCATGCCGCCGCGGACATCAGCGCTTCAATCTCATCGGCATTTGTCGGAACGTCTCCGGTCAATACGTCGCACCCTGTTTCGGTCACTGCCACATCGTCTTCTATGCGCACCCCGATGCCACGCCACCGCTTGGCTACGCGCGTGTTATCAGGCGCGACGTAGATACCGGGCTCGATGGTCATGACCATGCCCGCTTCTAACTGCCGCCAGCGGCCATCCACGCGATAGTCCCCCACGTCGTGAACATCGAGACCCAGCCAATGGCCGGCTCGGTGCATATAAAAGTCGCGATAAGCCTCTGATTTGATCAGATCGCGCTCCTGACCCTTCAATAACCCCAGCTTGATCAGCCCCCGGGTAATCACTCTTACGGTGGCATCGTGTGGCTGATTCCACGTATTACCCGGTTTCACTTTGGCAATCGCAGCCTTTTGAGCCGCTAACACCAGGTCATACAGGGCGCGTTGCTCAGGGGAAAACTGGCCGCTGACAGGAAATGTGCGGGTGATATCAGCCGCATAACCCTCGTACTCGCAGCCGGCGTCAATCAACACCAAATCACCACTACGCAGGCGCGCGTTATTGTCGGTGTAATGCAGCACGCAGGCGTTAACGCCTGAACCCACAATGGAGTTGTAGGCGGGAAAACGGGCGCCATGCTCCACAAAAGTGTGCTGGATAGACGCTTCAAGATGATATTCGTATCGTCCCGCACGACACTCCCGCATCGCACGAATATGCGCTGCGGCGCTGATCTCACCTGCTTTGCGCATCACACGCAGCTCCGCAGCAGACTTGATTAAGCGCTGCTCATGAAGCAGAAAGGCCAAGTCAGTAAAGTCGGCAGGGGGCGCGGCGCCGGTCCGCACAAGACGTCGGATCTGATTCACCCAACCCATGACCCGCTGATCGAAATGATCGTCATGCCCCATCGAATAGTAAATTCGGTGCGTTCCCTCAATGAGACCAGGAAGAATTTCATCGAGATCATCAATGGGGAAAGCGTCATCTAGCCCCAAGTACGCTATCGCACCCTCCGGGCCCAATCGATAACCGTTCCACAGCTCCATATCGGGGTCGCGCTCGCGACAAAACAAGATCACCTGTCCCTGTCGGCGTCCAGGTAAGAGGACCAGCACCGCATCAGGCTCCTCAAATCCCGTCAAATAAAAGAGATCGCTATTTTGCCGAAACGGATATTCAGTATCTCGACTTCGGGTCACCTCTCGCGCACCCGGAATAATCGCAATACTGTTTTTATCCATCATGGACATCAGTTTTTTACGCCGACGAGTAAACTCAGCTTTGGTGATCTTCAAGATCAGTCTCCTGTAGCGCTTGCGCTTCCATCACGGTATTAATGGCCGCAAACCGTAAGTACTCGATGATGTCATCGAGTTGACGCTCTGCCGTCTCAGAATCGGATTCTTCCGTATCCACTTGTGCAATGGCGGCGATATCTTTCAGTGCCTCAGCCGTTAAACCTGCAACCGGTTCACCCGCTGCTTCGCGAATCGTAATGCCCTGTGTGAAACCCGATAAAAACCCCGTACTCCACTCAGAAATCGATAATAAGCGTTCCTCCAGGGCATCATCATCTGGCGGCAACATTGGCTGGAATGTGTAGTCTGCGTCCTCAATAGCCGACAAGGTCGCAAGACTTAACCGGGATATAAAGTTCACGAGATCCCCCGTTAACTCAACCGCCAACGCTTTTTCCAATGCCGCCACGGTCGACGAAAAATGTTGATCTGTGCGGGGGCTAAATCCCGCCGCGAGCAAACCGACCATAGCGCCATGAAGCGCAGACGGATTAATGGTGAGACCGGCATCGAAAAGACTGTCTGCCGCCTCTTCCCAATGGGGCATATCTTCGAATGCGCCCAGTGCGTCGAATAACAAAATAGTGCCTTCCCTGATCGTCAGTAAATGAAACCTTATTTATCGGTGAGGTAGCATCGCCCCTTCTTAAAAGAGTCCGTCTTCATCCTCGTCGCGTTGTCGTGCATTGACCCAGTGAAACAACGCGCATTATAGTGCTTCCTTCCAACTGACATAGTGTACATGCCGTGGCTGAAAACCTCATACAGGCGCTTGAAACAAAAGTGAATGATCTCATTGAGCTGAGCCGCGAGTTAAACCGAGAAAATCGGGCCTTGAAGTTACGCACTGCCGAGCTGCAAAAAGAGCGTCGAGAGCTATTGGAACGGCAGCGTCAAGCGAGCGAGCACGTGGAAACTTCTCTCGCTCGATTACGCTCTTTGGATGGTACGGCATGAGCCGCTCCAACACCGTCAGCGTCGACATCCTCGACAAAGAGTACCAAGTCGCCTGCCCTGCTGATGAGGAATCGGCGCTCACCACCGCCGCTCGCTACCTCGATCAGCACATGCGAGATATCCGTTCAACAGGAAAAGTCATTGGTTTAGAGCGCGTTGCCATTATGGCGGCACTGAACATCAGTCACGAGCTGCTGGCACTGAAGGGTGGCGAACAGTCCACGCAAAGCAATGAAGAACAGCAGCGGCTGTCTGCGCTCAATAGCCAGCTCGATGAGGTGCTCTATCAATTGCGCCAGCTCGAGATTAACTAAAGCTGGGAATCCGCTATACTCCGATTGGCCTGTTGTATGCGCCAGACGATTTGTCCTCGAGCCGATAATGCAGTACCCGGAGAGCACCTCCGTGGCGGTTGAGCAAGCCTGGTCTAAGCCGGGAAGCCTGAAGCCACGCGGTGGTCACCACCTTGAGCCGCAAGGGTTCAAGGGCCTATTCGTCAGCGGTACCATGGGTCATTTTTTGATAGTTGGTAGGTGGCGTACTTGCCCCACCTCGGGGTCCACACCTTTGCGAGGTGTCCCGCCAGCCCTGAGCGTTTCCTATGACTGATCTCCGAGCAGATAAAGCCGCGCTGCGGCGCGCACTGCGGCGCACGCGGGATCGGCTAACAGACCAACAAAGACAGGCTGCGTGCCACAGCGCTCACAAACATTTAGATAACTGGCACGTCTGGCAGTCGGCGCACGTGATTGCAAGCTACTTACCCCACCAATCAGAATTCGATCCGTCCGGGCTTCTGGCACATAAGTGCCTCGGATCTCAGGTGGTCTGCCCCAGAGTCGTCGGCACCACACTCAGCTTTCATTTATGGCAAGACGGTGATGCCACCGAAGCAACGATAGGCGGCGTTCTTCAGCCATTGGCCTCTGCGACACCTGTCTCAATTGAGGCCATCGATCTTTTTCTCACGCCACTGTTAGGTTGCGGTCAAACCGGCATGAGACTGGGGTATGGAGGCGGGTTTTATGATCGACTCTTTATGACGGCACGCGGATTCCGGCTAGGCGTAGGCTATGCGCACCAATACATCGGCGACTGGCAAGCAGAAGCACATGACAAACCGTTAAATGGCTTCTTGAGCGACGCTGCGCTGGTCCTCTTCCCTGCTGAGCACTAGCTTCGGGGCACCCAGACACCGACAGCGCGGGCCACGTTGATAGTCCTACCGCTAGCGTCGTCGTCATGTCGAGGGGCGACCTAAATACTCGCGATACGCCGGATTATCGGTCTCATCCCAAAATCGATAGCCCAATCGAGACAGTGCCTTTTTGAGGGCGGGGCGCTTACCGGGCGGCACTTGCATGCCCACCAGTATCCGACCGAATGCAGATCCATGGTTTCTGTAATGGAACAAAGAAATACTGAATTCATTCCCCAGCGCATTGAGAAACTGAAGCAAACTCCCGGGACGCTCGGGAAACTCCACTCGGAACACTACCTCGTCGGCAATTTCTGGGGACATTCTACCCCCGATCATATGACGCAGATGAAGCTTAGCAGTCTCATTGTCCGTCATATCCAGCACTTGATAACCCTTGTGCTCCAGTGCCTCCTGCAGCGCCAATACTCCCTCACCATCAGGCGTCACAGTTAGCCCTACAAAAACACGCGCTTCTCCCGGCATTTCATACCGATAATTAAATTCCGTGATATTGCGTTTGCCAATGGCGCTGCAAAAAGTACGGAAGGCGCCGGCGCGTTCAGGAATTGTCACGCTGAGTATTGCCTCACGGCGCTCACCAATTTCAGTGCGCTCAGAGATGTAGCGAAGACGGTCGAAATTAGTATTGGCGCCACTGATCGTAGCCGCCATCATTTTGCCGGTCATCCCGTGGGTTTCAGCAAATTTTTTCATGCCTGCTACCGCCAATGCGCCTGCCGGCTCGGCAATGGCGCGCGTGTCCTCGAAAATATCTTTCACCGCGGCACAGATTTCGTCTGTGGAGACGGTGATCACCTCGTCGACACACTCACGGATAATCCGAAACGTTTCCTTGCCCACTTGGGCCACCGCACAACCGTCCGCAAATAGGCCCACTTCCTTTAAGGTGACCCGACGCCCTTTTCTGAGTGCCGCTTGAGTACAGGCGGCATCTTCAGGCTCGACGCCAATGATCCGTGTATTGGGCCAGGTATATCGGAGATAAGCCGCCATACCCGCTAATAATCCACCACCGCCGCAACAAATAAAGACATAGTCCAGCGGACCGGGGGCTTGCCTCACCAGCTCCATCGCTACCGTTCCCTGACCCGCGATCACATCGGGATCATCAAAAGGATGAATGAACGTCAGGCCCTGTGTGGCGACCAGGTCAGCTGCTCTGAGAGCCGCCTCATCAAACGTGTCGCCAAAGAGTACGACTCGCGCACCCCGTGCGCGCACTGCGTCAACCTTAATAGCGGGGGTGGTCACTGGCATGACAATCGTCGCTTTGATACTGAGCTTTTGCGCCGCCAGTGCCACACCTTGGGCGTGATTGCCCGCGGACGCTGCCACCACACCGGCTTGGCGCGCCGATTCATCGAGCCGACTCATTTTGTTATAGGCGCCCCGACACTTAAAAGAAAAGACGGGTTGCAGGTCTTCTCTTTTTAACCAGATCTGATTATTCAGCCGCGATGATAATAGCGGCGCTGCGTCTAATGGCGTCTCCCGGGCCACGTCGTACACCCGGGCATTTAGTATTTTCTTGATGTAAGAGTGTGGCATGACCCAATGACTTCACAGAAAAGCTAGAGACTATAGGGGTTTACCGCCATCATGGCACGGCCCGTTCTTGGCAAAATGGCCGGTGTCCTCTTCGATCACGGCGACCTCAGTGTGCGTAGTGCGCTTGCATGGCATCGAGTGTCATAGGCTGAATTTTTGACGCGTTACCCGCCGCGCCAAATGACTCGTAACGATCGATACAAATGGCCTTCATCGCCTCCTGACTCGCCGCTAAGTATTTTCGGGGATCAAACTCCGCCGGGTGTGTCGTTAAGAATCGTCTAATAGCGCCTGTTGAAGCCAGTCGAAGATCGGTATCAATATTGACTTTGCGGACTCCGTGCTTGATGCCTTCCACTACCTGCTCAACCGGCACACCATACGTCTCGGGCATCTCACCCCCATTTTCATTGATGATGGCCAGCCAATCTTGCGGCACCGCAGACGAACCATGCATGACCAGATGGGTGTTGGGTATACGTGCGTGAATCGCTTTAATGCGATCCATCGCGAGAATATCGCCGGTCGGCGGGCGCGTGAATTTGTAAGCCCCGTGACTGGTTCCACACGCAATTGCCAGCGCATCGACACCGGTATCGGTGACAAATTGAGCAGCCTCTTCTGGGTCTGTCAGGAGTTGGTCATGGCTCAAGATACCCGCCGCACCGATGCCATCCTCTTCACCCGCTTCACCCGTTTCTAAGGATCCAAGACACCCAATTTCGCCCTCTACTGACACACCACAAGCGTGCGCCATAGCAACCACTTGCCGCGTAATACTGGCGTTGTAATCGTAATCCATCGGCGTTTTGCCATCTTCCCCCAGAGATCCGTCCATCATCACTGAACTGAAGCCCAGCTGGATTGACCGCTGGCAAACACCCGCTGAAGTGCCGTGATCCTGGTGCACAACGACGGGAATATGAGGAAACTCCGTCATCGCTGCCTCCATGAGTGCGCGTAAAAAGGGCGCGCCCGCATATTTGCGAGCACCAGCACTCGCTTGCATGATCACGGGCGAATCCGTTTGATCTGCCGCCTCCATAATCGCGCGAGTTTGTTCGAGGTTATTCACGTTAAAAGCAGGTACGCCATAGCCATACTCTGCGGCGTGGTCCAGTAATTGCCTTAAGCTGATCAGCGCCATTTCGATTCTCCTATTTGTTTTTTGAGTCTTGCGCGCGTTCGACTAGCACTGCCACGGCAGGTAGCATTTTACCTTCGACATATTCTAAAAATGCGCCGCCACCTGTCGAGATATACGATATGTTATCCGCGACACCAAATTGATCTATCGCCGCTAAGGTGTCTCCGCCGCCCGCCAATGAAAAACTCTCGCTCTCTGCAATCGCAGTAGCCAGTGCACGGGTACCCGCCGCAAAGGCCTCTTGTTCAAAAACACCCAGCGGACCATTCCATAATACCGTCGCCGCGCTGTGAATACGGCTTGCAATCTCTGCCGCTGTACTCGGTCCGACATCGAGAATCATGTCGTCAGCCGCTACATCAGCCGCCAGCTTAATCTCGGCGTGTTCAGGTGCATCGATACCCGGAGCCACGACAACATCTATCGGCAATGGGATATCGACCCGATCCATCAATTCCCGGGCGGTCTCTAAAAGATCCCATTCACACAACGATTGACCAACGGGATACCCGGCCGCAGCCAGGAACGTATTCGCAATGCCGCCACCCACAATCAAACTGTCGCAGCGCGCCGCCAGCTCACCTAGCACTGCCAGCTTGGTGGAAATCTTGGATCCTCCCACCACGGCCATCATAGGTTGCTGCGCCGTGGTTAACGCGCGCTCTAATGCGGTTAACTCAGCGTGAAGCAGTGGGCCCGCACAGGCCACTGGCGCAGACTTTGCGACCCCATGGGTAGACGCCTGTGCACGATGTGCCGTTCCGAAGGCATCCATCACAAAAATATCGCATAAAGCGGCGTAAGCCGATGCTAAGTTATCGTCGTTTCCCGCTTCTCCCAGGTTAAACCGCACGTTCTCCAACAGCACGACATCACCCGGTAAAGGGGCTACCTGACGCCACTCTCTAGCCAGCAAAACATCGCGTCCCAGCAACTCCGTCAAGCGCGTTGCGATGGGTGCTAAAGAACTTTCCTCACGCCACGCTCCCTCGACGGGTCGACCTAAATGCGACATCAACATCACCGCTGCACCTTGCTCTAATGCCGCTAAGATCGAGGGAACAGCGGCTCTCAAACGAGCATCGTTTGTAATCACGCCATCGCGAAGGGGGACATTAAGATCCTCTCGAATCAATACACGCTGCCCAGCAAGCGCAAGATCCGTCATCAATTTCATCATGCGTTTCCTCGCGCGGCCGTGTGCGATGACGCGATTTTAGCTTGCCATGCCAGTGCCACATCAATCATGCGGTTGGCATACGCCCACTCATTGTCAAACCAAATCAAAATTTTGACCAGCCGCCCCGCGGCAACTTGTGTTTGTTTGGCATCCACAATCGCAGAAGCGGCCTCACCCACAAAATCGCAAGACGCCAACGGCTCAAGAGAGTAATCGACCACCCCCGCTAATGCGCCTTCTGCCGCAGTGCGCAGCGCCATATTAACGTCCTCACTCGTGCACAGACGCTCCGTTGCCACCGTCAGCTCGATCGCAGACACTTTGGTCGTAGGGACTCTGAGCGCGTGAGCGGATAACTTGCCCGATAATTCCGGCAAGATACGTTCAATACCCACCGCCAACCCGGTATCAACAGGAATGATAGATTGCGATGCTGCGCGCGTTTTGCGCAAATCCGTATGGTGGTAGGCATCCAGTACGGGCTGGTCATTCATCAGGGAATGAATCGTCGTGATAGTGGCGGCTTCAATACCCACCGCGTGACCCAGCGTTGCCAGAACAGGGACGACCGCATTCGTCGTGCAAGAAGCAGCCGACACCACCGTCATACCTGCTGAGAGCGAATCAGTATTCACGCCATAAACGATAGTCTCATCGACATCCGATTCCGCTGGTTGTGAAAACAGTACGCGTGTGGCGCCCGCTTGCAGGTGCTGCTCAGCGGTAATGCGGTCGGTAAAGGCGCCGGTGCACTCCAACACCAGATCAATCTGATGTTGCCGCCAAGGCAACAGGCCGACCTCCGCAACGTGGCTCAGCGGCACCGAAGATTGGTCAATGACCAGAGAAGATCCCGCCCGCGCAATCTTTCCCGGGTAACGCCCATAGTTAGAATCGTAGCGTGCGAGATGCACCACCGTATCGGCATCCGCAATTTCATTAATCGCAGCAAGGGTCAGCTTCGCTCGTGCGTCCTCGCGGGACGCGTACACTCTTAATAGCGTCCGACCCACTCGACCAAAGCCGTTAATCGCAAAGCGCATTGTCAATCGAGGATCACTTCCTCGACAGCAGCAACCACGTTGTCTACGGTCAGGCCAAAGTGCTGAAATAGCGCCGGGGCTGGAGCAGATTCACCGTAAGTGGACATACCCACAACACGACCATCCAGTCCCACATATTTATACCAAACATCGGTATGGCCGGCCTCGACGGCCACTCGCGCGAGCACCTCACTGGGTAAAACCGCCTCTCGATACCCCGCCTCCTGAGCATCGAATAATGCTGAACAAGGCATCGATACCACCCTGACCCCCCTACCAGCAGCGGTCAATTGCTCAGCCGCGGTAACCGCTAACCCCACCTCTGAACCGGTCGCGATGAGCACGGCGTCCAATGGGCCTTGCTCGGTCACCAGGGTATAACCGCCGCGGTGCGCTCCGGTG
>CAJQKG010000234.1 GCA_905478845.1 uncultured Luminiphilus sp. | reverse complement strand
TACCCTGCGGGAGAGCTTAAGCATGGGCCGCTTGCGCTGGTGGATGAGGACATGCCGGTTGTTGCGGTGGCACCAGATGATCTACTGATAGAGAAACTGCGGGCCAATCTTGAAGAGGTTCGCGCTCGTGGGGGTCATTTGTTCGTCTTTGCCAGTGAAAAGGCCGGTTATGAATCGGGCCCCAGTTGTGAGGTCTTAGCGCTTCCCGCCGCGAGCGCCCTCGCAGGCCCCATCGCTTTTACCATTGCGTTACAGCTGTTGTCGTATCACGTCGCAGTGGCCAAGGGTACCGATGTGGATAAGCCGCGGAACCTCGCTAAGTCTGTCACTGTGGAGTAGTGTTGCCGTTACCGCGACTCAATTATGATTTCATTTCGCTATCAGTTCTCCGTGTTGACTGTCGTTATCGCCCTCGTTCATCTCACGCTTGAAACCCTATTTACCGTAAAGTTTGGACAAACCTTTGCGGGGTACTTACCCGACCTGATTGCGGTTGCGTTATTGCTGGTCGGCGGATATCTGACGATGAAGGACCCAAACGCAGTGGGTATTTTGTGTGGTGCATGGGGGTTTGCGTGTTGTCTTCACTACCGCGCTTTGGCGTGGCGATTTGATGAGGTAATGGCAGGGACATCGACAGCGCTAGTCGAGACAACCCTGTCCATTTTGGCTGTCACGATGCCTATTTCACTCGTCGCCTTTAGCCTAACGCTGATCATGTGCGTGCCCAAAAAAAAGACGTCACTGGAATAGAAAATAATAAGTGACTAATTAAACGTGGTGAGTCAGATAGGGACACAACACAGCGGAAAGCTGTTGCAAGAGCAGAGAGGTCTTTGCGGTGAGTGGCTGCTGCGAATTGCCGCGCCGCGATACGATTGTCAGTGGCTGAGAGGTTACCGCGAGGCGTTAATTAGACCTCACGGTAACCGATCGAGCAGGTTAATCAGGGGTTGGCAGCTTTAAATGCCTTAATAGCGGCATTGAAGTCAGCGGCTACTTGCTCTTCGCGTGAGACAGCCGCGTTGTAGTCGGCAGCCGCCAGCGCATAGCGCTCGTCAGCATCTTTATCACCTTCATCCATGGCCGCTTTTTCAGCGGTCATTTGGTCGTCTACGCAGGTGAGATAGTCCCCGTTAGCGGCTTGAAAGGCTTTGACTTCGCCTTGTGATGCCACCATATCTTCCATTGTTGCACTGCCACCATCGGGCGTCGGGGGTGCTACCGGCACATCACAGGCAAAAGCCCCACTAAAGGGTGTGGCAAGCAATGCAAAGACTAGCGTAGCAGGTTTCATATTCATTCTAGAGTTCCTTTTTTAATCAGCTAAATGCTGGCGTTTTTAACATCGAGACGTGGAGACGTCGCCGGGGGTGGTTGTTTACCGGCCTCCAATCGTGACAGGGACGTCTGTTATACCAATGAACGCGGTGTGAATAAACCATCTATGTCACATCTCTTCACAACGTTTATCCAATCCCTAAAGCGCATTCCGTTACACTACGCCGATGGATGTTTCCGATATTTTAAACCCCCTGAATGCCGCGCAGCGAGACGCCGTGACCGCGTCCACCGGCAATCAGCTTGTCTTAGCCGGTGCGGGGTCCGGTAAAACACGGGTGCTGGTTCATCGAATCGCGTGGTTGATTCGTGCCGAGGGATTCTCAGCCCAGTCTGTGCTGGCGGTGACCTTTACCAACAAAGCGGCGCGCGAGATGCGGGGTCGCATCGAAGATATGCTGCAAATGCCTACTCAGGGTCTCTGGGTGGGGACGTTTCATGGGTTAGCCCACCGCTTACTCAAAGCGCATTGGCAAGAGGCGGGGCTACCTCAACAGTTCCAAATTTTAGATAGTGACGACCAGCTGAGGGTCGTCAAGCGCGTCTGCCGAGAGCTAGAGCTCGATGATGCTCGATGGCCACCTAAGCAAGCGCAATGGTTTATTAATGGCCAGAAAGACGAGGGACTCCGCGCGCGCCATGTCGATGTCCCGCTGGGCGATTTATATGCCAAGACCATGGTGCGCGTGTATGCCGCGTATGAAGAGGCCTGCGAGCGAGGCGGCCTGGTCGACTTTGCTGAATTATTACTGCGTGCGCACGAGCTGTGGCTCAAATCACCCGCTACCTTAGCCCATTACCAAGCGCGCTTTAAAACGATTTTGGTGGACGAGTTTCAAGATACCAACACGATTCAGTATGCATGGTTACGTGTTTTAGCCGGACAAACTATCCCGGTTGTTGCAGTAGGTGATGACGATCAGTCTATCTACGGATGGCGCGGTGCTAAGGTCGAAAACATTCAGCGATTTTCAGAGGATTTTGCGGGCACAGTGACGGTGAGGTTGGAGCAAAATTATCGCTCCACCGAGACGATCCTCGAGGCCGCTAACGGACTCATTTCGCGTAATGCAGGACGTTTGGGCAAAAATTTGTGGACGGAAGGAGAGCGGGGTGACCCGATCACGCTGTACGCTGGATTTAACGAACAAGACGAAGCGCGGTATATCGTCGAACAAGCACAAACGTGGTGCGATGAGGGGAATCCACGGCGATCGGTTGCGATTTTGTATCGCTCAAACGCGCAATCACGTGTGTTGGAAGAAGCGCTGCTCCGCGAGCGTATCCCCTACCGTATTTACGGTGGGCAGCGATTTTACGAACGGTTAGAAATTCGTAACGCGCTGGCCTATTTGCGGCTGGCTCAGGCGCGTCGTGATGATGCCGCACTAGAGCGTGTGTTGAATACGCCGCCCCGCGGCATCGGTAATAAAACAGTCGAAAAATTGCGAGAGGTCGCCAGACGAGACCAAGCGCCCTTATGGGAAGCGATAGCGATGGTGCGGAAGCAGACGCTGTTGCCGGCACGAGCACTCACGGCGCTCGCGAATTTTCAAGCACTGATTGACGATTTTGCAACTGCGGCTGAGACCTTATCCCTCGATGAATTCACAGAGCATGTCATCGAAATGTCAGGGTTGATGAATTACCACCGGTCTGAGAAAGGGGAACGTGGGCAGGCGCGGGTAGAAAACTTACAGGAATTGGTTACGGCCACGCGGTTATTTGAACCTGAGGACGAAACGATCACGCCACTGCAGGCATTTTTGGATAGCGCGGCGCTCGATGCGGGAGAGGGTCAAGCGGACCCTTATGAGGACAGTATTCAGATGATGACACTGCACTCTGCGAAAGGTTTGGAGTTTCCTCTCGTGGTTATGGCGGGCGTGGAAGAAAACCTATTTCCCCATCAAATGTCATTAGAGGAGCCGGGCCGATTAGAAGAGGAACGCCGACTAGCGTATGTGGGGATTACTCGTGCGATGCAGAAATTGATCGTGACGTATGCTGAAAATCGGCGCTTACATGGCAGTGATATGTATAACACCCCGTCACGTTTTATCCGCGAGATACCGGGCGAACTCATCGAAGAAGTGCGTCTCAATGGTTCGGTGTCTCGTCCGCTGGGATCCTTGTCGCACCACTCCTTGAACGAACCGCCTGTCGAAGGGCTCGATTTGGGTCGTCGAGTGTTGCATCAGGTATTTGGCGAGGGGGTGGTAACCCAATTTGAAGGTCAGGGCAGCAATGCTCGGGTCGAGGTGAGTTTCAGCGAAGGCAGTAAATGGCTCGTGCTGCAGTATGCGAATTTAACCATTCTATAAGGCGAAATCATGCGTGAGAAACAGATCCTACCCTTCGTCGTTATCGCACTTGTTGCGGCGTTGGTGAGTGTTGTCGCGATGTGGTCTTTGGACCGATCAGGTCAAGGCGTCGGCCTGACTAAGACAGTGCGAGGTGCTGATGAGTTTATTGAGTGGAAGTTGGTCACCACTTGGCCAAAGGGGCTTCCGGGGTTGGGTGCTGCCCCTGAAAACTTTGCGCGACGAGTGAACGAGGCATCAGGTGGCCGGTTGAAGATAAAAGTCTTTGGTGCCGGCGAGATTGTCCCGCCGTTTGAAGTCTTTGACGCAGTATCTCGACGGGTGGCTGAGGCGGGCCATGGAGCGTCTTATTACTGGAAGGGCAAGATCCCGGCCGCGGTATTTTATACCGCCGTGCCGTTTGGAATGACTGCTCAAGAGGCCAACGGCTGGCTGCATTATGGCGGCGGCTTGCCACTGTGGCGTGAGCTCTATGCACCCTTTGGAGTGGTGCCTTTTGCCGGAGGCAGCACGGGTGTTCAGATGGCGGGTTGGTTCAACAAGCGCTTGAACAGTCGAGAGGATTTAGTCGGACTTAAAATGCGCATTCCGGGTCTTGCTGGAGAGGTCTTTGATGCGGCAGGTGGTTCTGCTGTTCGCATTGCGGGTGGTGAGGTGTATACGTCAATGCAGACCGGTGTGATTGACGCCGTTGAGTGGGTGGGCCCTTACAACGACAGAACGCTGGGTCTGATGGAGGTCGGGGATTATTATTACTATCCGGGTTGGCACGAACCTGGCGCGATGCTCGAAATCATTATCAATGAAGACGCGCTAGCGGCATTACCGGATGACCTGCAAGCGATTGTGACCGTCGCGGCGCGCGCCACCAACAGCGATATGCTGGATGATTTTACTGCGCACAACAGTGAGTCACTCGACATTTTGTTGCGCGACTTTGATACAGAACTACTGCCATTGCCGGACGATGTAATGGACGTCCTGTACGAGCAGAGCCAGGTCGCTGTTCAAGCGCTTATTGATGCGGATCCTATGGCGGCCAAAATTGCTGCGTCGTACTTTGATTTCTTCGAGCGCGTGCGGACGTATCATGAAATATCCGAGCGGGCCTATCTCAATGGGCGAGATCGAGTAATGCCTCCCGTGTCGTTTACTGAGTAATAGGCCGCGTTAACTTCTGTTCGTCGATCGCCACGTAAATAAACTCTCCCTCAGTGACCTTGAGCGGTTCGCCGTCTTGCCTTGCATTAATCCAGACCTCAACGAGTATGCGTAACGAACTGCGACCCGTTTCTAGCACATCGCAATAACAGGTCACGACGGCGCCAACGTGCACCGGTGTCAAAAACGACATACCTTCAATTGCGACCGTTGCGACGCGCCCTCCCGCGAGCTCCGATGCGGTAATGCTGCCCGCCAAGTCCATCTGTGATAGCAACCAGCCTCCGAAGATGTCCCCATTGGCATTGGTATCCCGTGGCATTGCAATAGTCTGCAATGCTAAATCTCCATAAGGGAGGGGGTTGGTATCTAGCTCTTCAGTTGGCATAGCATCTCTTCTCAGGTATTTCGGTGACGAGAACGATCATAGCGCGCACAGGGGCGCGAGGTTCAGATCATTATCGCCCCATGACCCCCGGTAACCATAGGACTAAATTGGGCCACCACCACATGAGGACGAGCAGCAGCAGTTGAATGAACACAAATGGCAAGACACCAGCGTAAATGGCTCGGGTGCTGACTGTATCGGGTGCCACCCCACGCAAATAAAACAGCGCGAACCCAAACGGAGGCGTCAGAAAAGACGTCTGAAGATTAACCGCAATCATAATCCCGAGCCAAACCGGATCGAATCCCATTGTTAACAAGATGGGGCCCACCACGGGTACGACGACAAAAGTGATTTCAATAAAGTCGAGAATAAAGCCCAGCAGGAACATGACCAGCATGACAATGAGTAACGCTGTGTGAGGCCCTCCTCCTAACGCTTCAAAAAACGATTCGATCATTGTATCGCCACCAAATCCGCGAAAAACCAACGAAAATAACGCGGCACCAATGAGAATTAAAAAAACCATGCTCGTGGTAAAGAGGGTGGACCGTGAGATGTCTTGTAACACCGCTAGCGTCAATGCGCCGCGGCTCAGAGCGAGCAACAACGCCCCTACCGCACCGACGCCGGCTGCTTCGGTGGGTGTTGCAGCGCCCACGAGAATCGATCCCAGTACCAGCCCAATAAGGCCCAGCGGGGGAAGTACCGCGGTCACCACTGAACGGATATCGGCCTCGTCAACTTCTGCTGGCGGCGCAATACTGGGCTGCATTGCCGCTCGGATCAGAACGTACGCTAGATAGAAAAAGACCAACACGATGCCGGGCACAATGGCGCCCACAAAGAGATCTCCGACCGAAACGGTTTGTGTATTAACGATGTTCATTTTTAACTGGGCCTGCTGGTAGGCGCTCGACATGGTGTCGCCGAGTAATACGAGTGCGATCGACGGCGGTATAATTTGCCCTAATGTTCCGGTGGCGCAAATAGTGCCCGCAGCCAGTTGCGGCTGATACCCAGCGCGTAACATCGTCGGCAGGGCGAGAACACCCATGGTGACCACGGTCGCCCCCACGATCCCGGTGCTGGCCGCTAGCAGAGCGCCAACAAGTATCACGGCTAACCCCAACCCCCCTGGCCGAGCCCCGAACATGCCTGCTAGGTTTGCCAGCAGATCTTCAGCGATTTTTGCGCGCTCTAGGACCACTCCCATCAAAATAAAAAGCGGGACGGCAACGAGCGTCTCGTTGCCCATGGTGCCAAATATGCGACCCGTTAATGCTGTCAAATAGGAGGGGTCAAAATGCCCTAATAAAATACCGAGGGCCGCGAAACTCAAGGCGGTACCCCCTAAGGTTAGTGCGACCGGAAAGCCCAGTAGCAATATGCCGCACACCACCACGAACATCCCGAGTGCTAATTGCCCTTCCATTATGAGAGATCCTTATGGCACAGAACGGTGAGCCCCCGTCCTATCTGGGCAATAGCCTGCAGTCCCAGTAAGACCGCCATAGTCGGAATGAGTGTTTTTAAGACATAAACCAAGGGCAAGCCCCCTGGCTCAGGTGATGTTTCGAGTGCCGACCAGCTGTCTACGACATAGCCCCATGAACCGATGCCAATCAAGGCACACAGGGGCAGTGTGAAAATAATATGACCCAACGTATTCACCCAAGCCTTTTGTCGCGCAGTAAAATGACGGTAGAACACATCGACCCGAACATGTTGATCCGCCCCCATTGCCACCGCGGCACCCAGCATGAATAGCGCGGAGTGGAGGTATTGAACGGATTCTTGTGCTGCGATGGCACCGGTACTGAACCCATAACGCAACACGACGATGACACAGACCGTCACGGCCATCACGGGTACACACCACGCGACAATGACCCCTAATAGTGCAGTACCGCGATCAATCAGGGTGTTGTGTGAGACATCGTTGCGCATCGTTTTACCAAAGGTTTGTATCATTCAGTGTGGAGGTTATCATTCCACCCCTACAGATTGCAGAAGAGGTCTTATCATGCTGTCAGTTCTGTCCCCCGCAAAAACGCTGGATTTTGATACGGCACCGACGACTCGCAAGTCGACCCAGCCCCTATTTTTAGAGGAGGCCACGACGTTGGTGGGTGCGGCACGTAAAATGACGCCAGAGGATATCCAATCTTTGATGGGGGTCTCGGAGAAGATCGCACAGCTTAATCATGAGCGATTCATGAACTGGGCACCGGATTTTTCCCTCGATAATGCCAAACAGGCTGTCTTAGCGTTTAAGGGCGACGTTTATACGGGCTTGCGTGCAGACGCCCTGAATCCGAAAGAGCTGGCCTTTGCGCAGAAGCATCTGCGTATTTTAAGTGGGCTCTATGGCCTGCTTAGGCCGCTTGATTTGATGCAGCCCTACCGCCTTGAGATGGGGCTACCCTTCCATCATGCAGGGGGTAAAAACTTATACGAGTTTTGGGGAGACAGCATCACTCAGCTGCTGTCCAAGCACGTCAAAGCCAGCGGTAGCCCTGTTTTAGTGAACCTCGCGTCTAACGAGTACTTCAAATCGGTTCGACCCAAACTGCTGGATGTTGATATTGTCACGCCTCAATTTCGTGATTTCAAAAATGGCCAATACAAAATGATTTCCTTTTTTGCAAAAAAGGCTCGTGGCTTGATGGCGCGCTATATTATTGAGGAAGGCCTCAATACGCCGGAAGGCTTGAAGGATTTTACCGGTGAGGGATATTACTACAGTGCCGCTCACTCTCAGGAAGGACAGTGGGTTTTCCTCCGTGATGCACCGCAGTAGCGGCTTACGGACTGTCTAGTTTAAAGGGCAGTAGCGTTGCCGCTTCTTGTTGATAAGCACGCACATGATCACATTCTTGCGCTGCAAAGCGAGCAACGGCGTCGCTGAAGCGCTCGTCGACAATCCAATGGTTAGAGTACGTTAGCACGGGCTCAAAGCCCCGCTGAATTTTGTGCTCCCCTTGTGCGCCAGGATCAAAACGCGATAAGCCCGCGTCAATACAATACTCAATCCCACGGTAATAGCAGGCTTCAAAATGCAGATAATCAAACTCGGCGAGGCACCCCCAATAGCGCCCATAGAGGGTATCGCCACCTTCAAAAAATAGCGCTGCAGCGACCGCCTCGCCCGCACATGACGCCAATACCATTACCGGCGTTTCACCTAGTGCGGGGCAGGTTTCGGTAAAAAAAGCGTCCGTTAAATAACCGCCGTGGCCCGACCGTTTTGCGTAGGTGGTTTGGTAGCAGCGATGAAAAAACCGCCAATTCTCAGGCGTAATCTCACTGCCCTTCTTGGTTTCTAGGACTAAGCCTTGGCGTGCAATCTGGTCTCGTTCTCGCCGCAAATTCTTTCGTTTTCGACTGTTGAAGCGGGCTAAGAAGTCTTGGAAGTCCCGATACCCTCGGTTAAACCAATGGAACTGTGTGGTTAACCGTTGCGGCATCCCTAATTCGACGAGCGCATCCGACTGAGCTTGTTCCAAGAATAAGACATGCCAACTAGACACCTCTAGGGAGGAGCAGAGCGCTTGTACGCCATACACCACGTCAGATAGCGCGTCTTGATGCTCAGCGTCATGCCAGAGTCGCTGACCGGTGGCGGGCGTAAACGGCACTGCTGTCACGAGCTTTGGATAATACTCGAGTCCCATCCGTTGCCACGCTTCTGCCCAGGACCAGTCAAAAACGTATTCGCCATAGCTATGGCCTTTTATGAAAGCGGGCACAAAACCCAGTGGCGAACCCGATCGATCTAATTGGATGTGGGCGGGTTGCCAGCCGCTTTGCGACGTTGTACAGCCTGTCGTTTCGAGACCGTGCAAAAAGTCCCATCGCAAGAAGGGATCGCCTTCGTCGAAGTAATCGCGCCACAGCGTAGGATCGATCTCAGTCATTGATCGATGCACGGTGGCACTCAGTGATGCTTTGTTGCGATCAGTCAAGCGGCACTGACCCTAACCAAAAATCGGCACAGAGTCCGGTCAAAATAAGAACACCGATCCATTTGCTTTGATTGAACGCCTTAAAGCACTGCGTTGTATCCCGGTCTTTAATGAGCCAGAGGTGTCGTACAAACAGCAAACCGACGGCAATGACGGCGGCGTAGTAGGGCACGCCGAGATCAAACGCGACACCGCAACACCAGAAGGCGATGACACAACAACACTGCAGGAGCCCGATAATACGCACATCGAGATGGCCAAATAAAATGGCCGTCGACTTAATGCCCACCGTTAAATCATCTTCTCGATCGACCATCGCATATTGCGTGTCATAGATCACGGTCCAGAGAAGATTGGCACCAAATAACCACCATAGTGCGGTAGGGAGCGAACTCACGCTGGCGGCAAAAGCCATCGGAATACTCCATGAAAAGGCGAGCCCCAGCACAATTTGTGGCAGATGCGTGACCCGCTTCATCAGCGGATAGACCAATGCGAGCGCTAATCCGGCGATCGACAGCGTGATGGTGAGTGGATTGGTGAGCGCCACCAAGCCTAGGGCAATCAGCAGCAAGCCGACCAGTAAAAAAAGGGCTTCAGAGACGTTCAGCGCACCACTGACTAGCGGCCTCAATCGGGTTCTTTCGACGTGGCCGTCCAGATGACGATCGGCGAGATCATTGGCAACACAACCCGCGGATCGCATCACAATGGCGCCGGCGACAAAGAGGCAAAGCAGCTTCCAAGGTGGGTAACCCTGATTTGCCAGCACCACTCCCCACAAAGTAGGCGCTAAGAGTAGGAAAGTCCCGATAGGCTTATCAAACCGCGTGATTTCGATCACCGCACGCAGCTTGCCTGCATTTATCCCTGGGTCCGTGCCGAGAGAAGGGGGTGATTCAGCCATTAACAGATATTCCGCTTTGAAGGTGAGCTAGTTTAGCGGCCTGAGCATAGCGATGCGACATCTACCTGAGTATGCCTGCCGACCCTGCCTGACTAAACGCGCGCAAAATCGGCACGGGGGCCGGCCCAGCGAGTCATCAGTGCTTGCGCACGAGGCAGGTCCTGTTGGTGCAATTGTTGCGCAATATTGTGCGCTGTCAGTAAGAGCGCTTCATGTTCGGGGAGTCTCGCTACCCGAAACTGCGCGAGACCAGTTTGCCGCGTGCCGAGCAGCTCTCCAGGTCCGCGTATGCGTAAATCTGCCTCCGCAATCACAAAGCCATCGTGAGTGTCCTGCATGACCTTCAGTCTTTCCTGTGCGGTCATTGATAGTGGTGGACGAAACAACAGTACGCAGTGACTCTCGATGGCGCCGCGGCCGACACGTCCTCTGAGTTGGTGCAGCTGTGCCAGCCCCAATCGCTCCGCATTATCGATAATCATCAGGCTGGCTTTGGGTACATCCACGCCGACTTCAACGACGGTTGTCGCCACGAGTAATTGCAGCGATCCCGCTTTAAACCGGGCCATCACATTGGCTTTATCGGCCGGCTTTAGCTTGCCGTGAACTAGGCCTATCGTCACATCTGGCAGGGCTGCCGACAGGGTTTCTAGCGTCGCCGTTGCGGCCTCCATGTGTAGCGAGTCGCTTTCTTCGATGGCGGTACAGACCCAATACGCTTGTCGCCCATCACGGCAGGCGGCCCCAACCCGTTTAATGACGGCATCACGGCGATCATGATCAATTAAGGTCGTCGTCACGGGTGTGCGTCCGGGGGGGAGCTCATCAATGACTGAGCAATCGAGGTCCCCATAAGCAACCATGGCGAGGGATCGTGGAATCGGGGTTGCCGTCAGTGCGAGCTGGTGAGGATGCTGCCCATCCGCGCCTTTATCAGCCAGCGCAAGGCGCTGGTGGACACCAAATCGATGTTGTTCGTCGACAACGATTAACCCAAGACGTTGAAACTGGACGTCTTCCTGAAATAAGGCGTGCGTCCCGACCACGACGGTCGCCTCGCCGTTAGCGAGTTGTTCTAACACCTCAGCACGGGCCCGCCCCTTAATGCGGCCGCTTAACCAGGCAACCGGCTTTCCCAGGGGCGCGAACCACGATTGTAGGGTTGAAAAATGCTGTTCGGCTAGCAACTCAGTGGGTGCCATGAAGGCCACTTGGTAGCCTGACGCGATGGTGTCGAGCGCTGCTTTTGCAGCAACTAAGGTCTTACCTGACCCGACATCGCCCTGCACTAAACGTAACATAGGGTGATTTTGAGCCAGGTCGTGACTGAGGTCTTCCCCAACACGATTTTGCGCGTCAGTTGGGCTAAAAGGCAACGACGTAAAAAGTGCTTGCGATAAAGAGGAATCTCTTCCGATGACCGGCGCAATAAATCGCCGTTCGTTATCGCGCACCCCTAACACGGACACTTGGTGGGCGATGAGTTCCTCGAGTGCTAGCCTGATTTGTGCTCGGTGTGTCCCCTTCTGAATTTGCTCAAGCGATGCAGAGGGCGGAGGATTATGGAGAAACGAAATGGCCTCTGGCAAGGTAATGGTATCTTCAGTGACCCCGGCTAACAGATCGTCTGGTGGGCTTTTGGTGAGCAATGCCACTGCTTGACCACAGAGTTTTCGCCAAGTGTTCTGTCCGAGTCCACTGACAGTCGGATACACCGGCGTGAGTGCTGGCTCCAATAAATTGGCCTCGTCGCCCAGCCTATATTCTGGATGAACCATTTCCACTTTGCCCGCTAGTCTGCGCGGCGTGCCAAAAAGTGTGACCCGTCCCCCTGTTTTGAACTGTGCGACCTGTGTTTGCCGAAAATGGAAAAAGCGGACCGTGATCAACCCGCTGTCATCACCGATTTGAACCACCAGCGTGCGGCGACGCCCCATTGTGACGGCAGCGCCTTTGATGTCCCCTTGTACGACCGCATCGACTTGATCAGTGAGTGCACCGATGGGTGTGACGCGAGTGCGGTCTTGATACCGAAGCGGAAAATGAAACAGCAGATCTTCCAAGGAATAGATGCCAATTTCAGACAGACGTAATCTCAATTTCTCGCCGACACCACGCAGCGTCGTCACGGAATGATGCAAAATGGTTTGGCTCAAAGGTGTCTCGATACCCTGCTGTCTCTGCCAGGGTGTTATCTTAGCGATTCTTAGATGAGGCTGCGCACTTTATGCACCTGCTTATCCTTGGATGTGGCGACATTGGTACCCGAGTGGGATTGTCTATGAAGGAGGCCGGTTGGCGGGTGTCGGCTGCCCGCCGGGACACCGGCAAGTTATCCGAGGATTTTGATCGCTATCAGCTCGACTTCACAGACCCCGATTCTATGGCCGCGCTACCGGTGCGCGAGGTCGATTACATTCTGATCACGCCAACCCCCCCGTCTTATGGCCCAGAGGGGTATCACAGGGGCTTTACCGAGGCCGCTACGTTATTGGCAGCACAACCTTGGTTGTCGGCGTGTCGTCGCGTTATCTGGGTGTCATCGACCCGGGTTTATCGAGAGGCGGCAGGTGGTTGGGTGGATGAACACTCTCCCTTGAACGTGAGTGAGCCACAAGCGCGTGCAATGGTGGCAGCAGAGGCGGTGATCCGCCGCGCGCGAACCACCACCGTGATTCGCCCTGCTGGCGTGTACGGCGACCCACACGGCATGTTGATTCGACGGGTACTCTCGGGTCAAGGAGGGGCGGCAGGATCCGCCTTTGGTAATCGTATTCATCGGGAAGATTTAGCGCGATTAATTACGCACTGTTTGCATCTAGATGAACAAGGTCAGGCAGTGCCGCCCACTTTGGTAGCGGCGGATGAGGATACGACGCCCACCCATGAGGTCGAGCGATGGCTGGCGCAAAAATTGGGCGTGACCCTCAGTGAAGCACCTCAACAGGCGATCTCGAGAGCGAATCGCCAGTGTCGAAGTGCCTTACTCAAGGAAATCGGTTTCACACTCACCTATCCCTCATGGCGCGAAGGTTATGCAGCGGCCATCAACGCATAACTAGAGATAACCGCGGGTTCGTTACAGTGTGAGAATGGCTTCGATCTCAATGCGAGCGCCTTTCGGTAAGGCCGCCACTTGTACACACGCTCGCGCAGGGTAAGGCTCTGCAAGCTGTTGCGCCATGACGGCATTAACCGCATCAAAATCAGCAAGATCGGTAAGGGAAATATTAATTTTCACCGCATCATCGAGGGTACCCCCCGCTGCGGCGGCGACTGCAGCAAGGTTGGCAAACACCTGCTCGCTCTCCGCAGTAATATCGCCTGATACGAGCGCCATAGTATTCGGATCGAGAGGGATTTGCCCGGATATCCATACGGTGTTGCCGACTTTGATGCCTTGTGAGTAGGGTCCTATTGCTTGCGGTGCGGATGGGGTGGTGATGATGGCTCGGTTCGACACGGCAGCCTCCTAATCATGAACGGTTATCTTTATTGAATAACGAAGCTGCCAGCGGCGCAAGATCGAAGCGCTGCGATCGACAGCGGAGCGGCGCTTGATTCAGGCGCTATCGCCGTGCGCTGCGCGTCACTTTGAGCACACCCTCGATGGTCCTGATGCGCTTCATCACTCTCGCTAAATGAATACGGCTGCTGACCTGCAACTCTAAATCGACAAAGGTGAACTGAATATCTTTGTTCTGTGTCGCAATGCGCTCGATATTGAGTCCAATACTGTTTAGCCGAGTGGCTAGTACGGCAATCATGCCACGCCGATTTTCCACCTGCACCCGAAGGCCGACGGGGTAACTGCGGTCGATATCCTCATCCCAGTGTAATGACATGAGTCGATCGCGTTGTTCTCTCAGGTCGACTAAGTTGCGGCAACTATCGCGGTGGACGACTAGCCCTCGTTCTTGCCCTAAGTATCCTTGAATGGCATCTCCCGGTAAGGGGCAGCAGCACTTTGCATACGCCACGCCCACGCCTTCTGTCCCGCGGATGCCGAGCGTGGCGCCCTCACCACTGACTGCGGCCTCATCGTAGCGATTGGTTAGGTGGGCGACCGCAATATGGGGCAGCGTATTACCCAATGCGACGTCGACCACTAATGCGTCGACATCTGCTTTGCCGAGTGCTGTCAAGGCGGTCTGCATCACCTCGTCATCAATGGCACTGAGCCGCGTGTCGTGGGCCATGAGCGCGCGATCGAGCAGGTTTTTACCGAGCGCGAGGGAGTCATCGCGCCGTTGATCTTTCAAAAAATGCCGGATGTGGGTGCGAGCGCGGGCAGTGACGACCCAATTAAGCCACGAGGGGCTGGGCCTGCCGGTCGGTGAGGTGACAATTTCAATCGTCGCACCACTTTCCAACGGTTCCGATAGGGGGACCAACTGCTTACTGACTCTCGCGGCAACGCAGTGGTTGCCGATATCAGTATGGACGGCGTAGGCAAAGTCGATACCACACGACCCTTTTGGCAGTTCCAAAATGTCGCCGCGCGGTGTGAAGACATAGACCTCGTCGGGGAACAGATCGATCTTCACATTCTCGATAAACTCCAGCGAGTCGCCCGCCCGTTGCTGCATTTCGAGTAGACCCTGTACCCACTCTCGTGCTCGGGTATGCGAGATGCTGCTGCTGCCCTCTTCGCTCTTATAGAGCCAGTGAGCCGCGATCCCATTATTCGCCATATCTTCCATTTCGTGAGTGCGAATTTGAATTTCGATCGGCACGCCGTGCATGCCCTTTAAAACGGTATGCAGCGATTGGTAGCCATTGGCTTTGGGTATCGCAATATAATCCTTAAATTCACCGGGAACGGGTTTATAGAGGCTATGGACCATGCCTAATGCGCGATAGCAGTCATCAACGGAGTCGACGATGAGACGAAAGGCAAAGATATCCATCACCTCAGCAAAGGATTTGCGCTTCGCTTTCATTTTTTGATAGATGCTATAGAGGTGTTTTTCGCGGCCGACAACGGTTGCGCTCAATTGTTCACGCTCGAGTGTTTGGCTCAGTTGCCCACGAATTTGTTCGATGAGCTGCTTCCGGTTGCCGCTGGCTGCCCGACGCGCCGCTTCAAGCCTTCTTGCGCGCATGGGGTAGAGGGCTTTGAGTCCTAAGTCTTCAAACTCCAGGCGGATCTCATTCATTCCCAGGCGCATTGCAATGGGGGCATAAATATCGAGTGTTTCGGTTGCGATGCGCTTTATTTTCTCAAGATTCAACACCCCGAGGGTACGCATATTGTGGAGTCGGTCAGCCAGTTTGACGAGAATGACACGAATATCTTTGGCCATCGCCAAAGTCATTTTCTGAAAGTTTTCAGCTTGTCTTTGCTCTACCGAGTCGAACTCCACATGGGTCAATTTACTCACGCCGTCCACTAAATCAGCGACATCGGTACCAAACTGCGCACCAATATCTTGCTTGGTGACGCCGGTATCCTCTATCACGTCGTGGAGCAGTGCGGCCATCAAACTTTGCGGATCCATGTGCATGCGCGCCAGAATGCAAGCGACTGCGAGGGGGTGCGTGACATAAGGCTCACCACTGCGCCGTGTTTGCCCGTAATGGGCCTGCTCAGAGTAGTAGTAGGCGCGCCGGACCAGCTTCACCTGTTCTAGCGGCAAATAGTCGGCGATTAATTGCTCAAATGCGGCCAGTGAACTATGGCCAGCGTGTCCTGTGCGAGCACTGAGCGGTAGTTTGCCTCGGGGGGCTAGATAAGAAGCGGGCCCGAGGAGCGGTCTACTGAGCGTTTGGCGCGTGATGGCTACCATCGCTAGCGACCTCCCAAATTAGAGAATCGGCGTCTCAAACGTGGCGGCGAGCTCTTCTTCTGCCTCGATCTCACTCTCGCGAGCCAATATTTCGGGCGTAATGAGTCCGTCTGCAATTTCGCGCAGTGCAATGACAGTGGCCTTGTCTGATTCGTCTTCTACCAATGGATCACGACCGCCGGTGGCGAGTTGCCGCGCTCGTTTAGAGGCAAGCATGACGAGTTCAAATCGGTTTTCGACGTTATCGAGACAATCTTCTACGGTTATTCTGGCCATGACAGCGTGCTCTCCTGATCTACGCCGCGATAAAACGCGGCCGCGTAGTATACCCTAGCTAAGGCGTGCGAACCCACTGTTGAGTGTAAATTTGCCAACATGCCTCACAGTTTGGCCGTTTCAGAGGTCAGTAAATCGCTCAATAATGCCGTGTGTGCTGCCTGTTGGCGTCCCGTGCGCAATCTTAATGCGCTGATGATGGCTTGAAGCTCGATGAGTGCGGTGTCAAAGACATCATTGATGACGAGGTAGTCTGCCTCGTAGCAGTGTGACATTTCGTCTTGGGCCGCTTGCATGCGGAGATCAATGGTGGCATCAGTATCTTGACCTCGCCCACGTAATCGCGTTTTGAGAGACGCCACCGAGGGAGGCAAGATAAAGATCCATGCGCTGTCGGGTAATATGCTTCGGACCTGTTGAGCCCCTTGCCAATCGATTTCTAAAATGACATCCGCACCTTGCGCAAGGCGCGCGTCCAATTGCGCCGTACTGGTGCCGTAACCATGCCCAAATACCTCAGCCGACTCGAAAAATGCGCCGTCGTCTTGCATGGTTTGGAATGTCTCAGGTGGCACAAAAAAATAGTTAACACCCTCTAGTTCGCCAGGGCGCTGGGGGCGCGTCGTGTGCGAAACAGACACTTCGATACGACGATCATTTTCTATGAGCGCTCGAATCAAAGAGGTTTTTCCGGCGCCACTGGGCGCCGAAATAATCAGTAATTGGCCTCGCGAAATCCTATTATTCATGCGTGTCATCTACTCGATATTCTGAATTTGCTCGCGCATCTGCTCAATTAATACTTTGAACTCTACGGCGGTGTTAGTGGTATCTAAAGCGGTTGATTTGGAACCGAGCGTATTGGCCTCACGATTGAGCTCTTGCATTAAAAAATCGAGTTTTCGGCCGCAAGGCACTTTTCCCATTAGCGCCTCGTTAATGGCGTCTAAGTGAGCACCGAGACGGTCCATTTCTTCCTCTACGTCGGCACGCTGCAGGACGTAGACAATTTCTTCTTCTAATCGCACTGGGTCTGCGGTGAGGTCTAACGAGGCCATCCGCGCAAGTAGCTTTTCCCGATGGGACCGCTGCAGCGCTGGCAATTGTTGCCGCAGTGAATGGAGCAGCGCCCTGATGAGCTCTCCACGTTCTAACACCATGGCGGCTAGTTTTGCACCTTCTTCTCGGCGGTGCTGCGACAGGCTTGCGAGGCACTGCTTGAGTGCGGTTGTCGTCGCTGACATAAGCACTTCGACCGCTACTGTGCGTTCGCTCAGCACACCGGGTGCTTGTAATAAGGCCAGTTGGCTCGGCGCCACGGCGTCAGGAAAGTGCGTCGAAATGTGCTTCAGGGCCGCTTGCAATGTGTTCAGTCGATCGGTGTCCAATGCTGCTTCGGTCGTTGCTTTGTTTTGCTGGTATTGGATGGCTAGGTCGAGTTTGCCGCGCGAAACAGCCTGACTGATCTGTGCCCGCATTTGCGGCTCAAATTCGCGCAACGTCTCAGGCATGCGAAAGTGCAGATCGAGGTAACGATTATTGACCGAACGGCACTCCACAGTGACCGTTAAGTCTTCGGTTGTTACACTCGCCCGGGCAAAGCCCGTCATACTCTGAGTCACCGCACTGCTCCCGCTATGGACGCAGTGAAGTGTAACAGTAGCCGGGGGGTTGTTAACTGTTACTGAGACCGGGAGACCCGCCATGGCGGCAACATCTGATCGACCTAGTGGTCGAGCACCTAACGCAATGCGTCCAATACATTTTGAGCGGGGGTATACCTGCCATGCTGAGGGCTCTGTGCTCGTGTGTTTTGGGCAAACTAAAGTGATCTGCACTGCCAGCGTGACGGCAGGCGTTCCTCGGTTTTTACGTGGCAAGGGCGAAGGGTGGCTGACCGCAGAATACGGTATGTTGCCGCGGTCCACCGGCTCACGAATGGACCGGGAAGCTGCGCGTGGTAAGCAGGGGGGTCGGACGGTGGAGATTCAGCGACTGATCGGCCGTTCTCTGCGCGCCGCGCTGGATCTTAAGTTATTGGGCGAGCGCACCATCACGGTTGACTGCGATGTGATTCAAGCGGATGGCGGCACTCGGACGGCCGCGATTTCAGGGGCCTGCGTTGCCGTCGTGGATGCGCTCAATGGCCTTCAGCGATCTGGAGAGCTATCCGTTGATCCATTAAAACACCTTGTTAGTGCTGTTTCAGTGGGGGTCTGGCGGGGTATTCCGGTGGTAGACCTAGATTATGCCGAGGACTCGCGGGCTGACAGTGACATGAACGTGGTGCTCACAGAAAGTGGCGGATTGGTTGAGGTACAGGGCACGGCCGAAGGGGCCACTTTCACGCAAGAGGAGTTGGCAGAATTGCTGCGGCTTGCCACTGCTGCGGGGGCAGAGATTAACGCCGCACAGCGAGAGGCACTGAGCACAGGTTAAAGCGTGATGTCGTAGTCGATGACGACCGGCGCATGGTGCGAAAATACCTGTGCGTCGTAGATATGGACTTTTTTGACCGCACTTACGAGGAGCTCAGAGATAATGTGCGTATCGGTTCGCATGCCTCCCAACTCATCGCCATGAGGCCACCAGGTGAGGGCGTCGGGCTCACCGTCGACCACTCTAAACGCATCGGCGTAGCCGGAATCGTAAAGATCTAGTAACCAGCCTCGTTCGTTGGGCGACAGCCCTGGGATAACCCCGGTATTGCCGACATCCTCCGCGTCAGCGTGATGTGCCATCAGCTCCCACCCGCCGCAAAGTATGTAGCCGCGACGTTTTTGCCGTACTTTTTCTAGATGACTGCTTAACTGATTCAGAAAGGCGAGCTTAGCCGTCATCGCTTGTTCGCCGCTGAGTGCGCTGGGGACTAAGACGGACCCGATGCTCACTTGGTCATAATCAGCCTGTATGTAGAGCCCCTGAGCATCAAACTGCTCAAACCCTAAGCCCCATATAATCGCCTTGGGGATTTTTTTGCAGTAGATGGCGACACCATTAAGCCGAGCATCTTCAAAATGATCGAGAAAATAAGGGTGGTAATGCGCTGGGAAAAAGCGGTCTCCACTCAACGAATATTCAGAGCAACGCGTGTCCTGTAGGCAGATAATGTCCGCGTCCTGCGTCCACAACCAGTCAAGGCAACCGGCCTCCGCCGCACGTTCGAGCCCCTCGACGACGAGGCTGATAATTCTCATTGCTAGTCCTGTTGGCTGAGTTCCAATAGTATACCTGCAAAGCTCCGCTCCAGACCTTAACTAAGTGCTGAATTCAGCTGGTGGGGCGCCTTGCATTGATAACAGTACGTTGGAGTGAGTGGTGACAACAGACTCGGAACAGTACCGTCAGGACTTCATTCGCTTAGCCCTTGCTTGCAACGTATTGCAGTTCGGCGAATTCGAGTTGAAGTCGGGCCGCCTGAGCCCTTATTTTTTTAATGCGGGTCAATTTGCGACGGGATCATCGCTGGCTCAGCTTGGCAGGTGCTATGCGGCTGCCTTCCAGGCGGCCAATTTGCCAGCTGACATGTTATTTGGACCGGCTTATAAAGGCATTCCCCTGGTTGCAACTACCGCGATTGCGCTGGCGGATCATCATGGTGTGGAGATGCCATTTGCCTTTAATCGTAAGGAAGCTAAAGCGCACGGAGAAGGTGGCAAGGTGGTCGGTGCGCCGTTAGCGGGTGACGTGCTCATCGTCGATGATGTGATGACAGCCGGGACAGCCATTAAAGAGTCAATGGCGATTTTGGCGGCGGCGGGTGCAACGGGTGCCGGTGTGTTGATTGGCCTTGATCGCTGCGAGCGCGGCGAGGGGGCGCTCTCTGCTGTACAGCAAGTTCAGCAAGATTGGGGGCTGAAGGTAATCAGCGTCATCTCCCTTCATGACATTATCGACTGGGTTGAGGGCAACCCCGAAGCGATTAAATACCGCGACGCGCTGCAGCGCTACCGGGACCGTTACGTTTATTCGTAACGCGACTAATACCCTGTTGCGCTTGTGTGTAAGCCAAAAAGCGCCGAGAGCCGATGGACCCTCAGTAAAGGCCACCTTGAGCAGCGCTTTTTTACCGAACGGCACCTTAGTGGGGGGCAAAGCGCGGTGATGACGACGTCTGCCCAAGTCTGACCCTGTTGGATGATGACTTAGCGGTTGGGCGGCACGGTTTGCATGAGATCTGTTCCTAGCCATTCCCACTGATCCTGCCAATGGTCGGTGGGTCCGCTTTTAAAGCCACTGCGACAAAATTGATGCACGCGCCCTTCCGCGAACGCCATCATCATGTTGGCTGAGGTGTTGACAGGCAGTCGAGGTCGACGCCCTTCCCGCAATTCAGCTTCCCTCAAATATTGTCGCAGTTGGGTTTCGAGACGCTCGTAGAGCTGTGCGATTCGGTGATGAAGTTGCCGCGACTCCCCCGTCAGCGCGCCGCCGGTCAGCAGCCGGCTAATCCCGTGGTTTTTCTCACAAAACTCTAAATACAGTCGCACCAAGGCGCGACATTGCTCTACCGCACTCAGAGACTCCTCGCTAATCCGCCCGATGCGCACAAAGAGCGTTTCTTCTGCGAAAGCAATCAACGCTTCAAACATTTTAGTTTTGGAGGGAAAGTGCCGATAAAGAGCCGCCTCCGAGACGCCGACAGCCACCGCAATTTTTGCGGTGGTGATCTTATTATCAGGCGTTGCCTCGAGCATTGCTGCCAAGGCTTGCAGTATCTGTTCTCTGCGGTCGGGTGCTTTACTCTGGGTTGCGTCGGCCATGCGTTACTGCAGTTTGGATTGAGCCTTGATGCTAAAGAGTCACGCGCGTCGGTGCAAACGGTCGCCGGCGGATTTAGTGTTGGTTGCTGATCAGCGTGCCAATACCTTCGTCGGAAAAAATCTCCAGCAGCGCCGCATGAGGGACCCGACCATCAATGATATGTGCGCTGGCGACGCCATTGTGAACCGCTGACAACGCACACTGAATCTTGGGCAGCATGACGCTGTGAATGACACCAGACGCAATGAGCTCTTGCACCTGCTCGGTGGACAGCCCGGTGAGGGTTTTTCCGGCAGCGTCCAAGAGACCGGACACGTTGGTGAGCAGTATCAGTTTTTCTGCTTGAA
>CAJQKG010000233.1 GCA_905478845.1 uncultured Luminiphilus sp. | reverse complement strand
GAGCGCCACGAACTTGCTCCATCGCATTGCCATTATTCAGTGGAGCGGTCAGTGCCTTACGCTCGGCCTTGCCACAGAGCCTGGCTAAAGCACCGTGCAAAAAAGCACCGTGCCAAAAAAGCACCGTGCCAAAAAAGCACCGTGCAAAAAAGCACCGTGCAAAAAAGGGGGGCTCTATTGTGCTCGGCTAGAGGATGGGCCGGGACCGTCGGGGGACGGACTGTGTCCTGCTGGATAAGCTACTTTTGATGTCTTGGGGCTGGTGTGGCGCGGTGGTGGGGAGCTGTGGTGGGGGCGAGGTGTGAATCAGCGCCGTCTAGTGGCTTAAAAAAGGGGGCAGTGCATGCCCCTAGAGGGAATCAGGCCTGGGGTTAGGGCCGTCCTTGGCCGCCTGAAGTGGTGCTCGTCATCCTGACTAGGGCTAATATCTCGCATTATGCAATGCGTGTCAAGCAAAATGCGAAAATTAACCAGGCGCGCGCAACGGTTTACATTAAGCACATTAAAAACAGTTATTTAAACAAGATTATCAATCCTAATAAGACCTTTAAAATACGACTTAGATCGCAGATGAGGGGTCACAATTGCGTTATAGAACCAATCTAGGAGAGTGAAGCATTGAGCAATCGGGGAACGGGGAGCGTCCTCGGCGCCATCCTGTCAGTCGCAGCAATCCTGTTGCAAACGGCTAGCTGCGACAGTGAGCGGCTTCAGGATTGAGTGCGGTGCGATACAGCGCTGCCAACCCAGCTTTCGATACGTCGAGCTGAGTCCCATCCCAGGCCGGCGGCTGATAACGCTGTAATGTGGCGGACAAAAAGTCTAGGTCAGCCCAGATGCACCCGTTGGCCTGAAAGGCCGCTAGATCAGGTGCGGAAGGAAAGCTGAAGTAATCACTCGGGCCTTCGGCTTGAGAGCTCTCGAGATCCTGATGAATTGAGATGGCGTCGATCGCGTCGATTACTGACGCGCAACTCAGGTCATAGAGTGATAAGACGTTACTGAGATAACAGCGGCGCTGGTCAAGGGGTGCTGATTGCGTGTTAACGATGCGCCCGGTGTCGATGGACGCGTCCTCTATCCAGTGCAAGGTTGTACCCAGTTGGGTGTCGGCGGCCACCATGGCGCGAAAGGTTGCCATGACTCCTCGGTACTTAGGCAGTCGACCGGAGTGCAAATTCAATACCCCTTGTAGGGGGATGTTAATCGCTTCAGGTTGCAAAATGCGGCCGTAGCGTAAACTCATCACCACATCTGGTCGGGTTGCGCTTAAGGCGCTGAGTCCCGCCTCGCTATTGGGGTCGTTGAGGCGCCTCCAGGGCTGCTGTAACCATGTGCCGAGCCCCGAAAAGGTGAGTAGCTCTCCCGTTGCGTCCAAGCGATCCAATGGCGGAAAAAGGAGGTCGTTACAAAGCGTCTGCTCGAGAAACTGTAGTCGCTGTAAATCGGGGTGCTGGGCCGCTTTGCCGCCCACTTTATCGGATAGAAATAGCGCGCATGAATGATCTTTGGCCAGCCGTGGTAGCAGCAGATTAAGGGCATAGTTACTGGGCAAGTCTCGATTGGCGAGCAGGGTAATGCGCACAATGATTCACTCTCTCGGGCACCGATGCGGTAGTCTAACGGGTGCGCCTGCGCAGTCCAATGACGAGGCAGGCAGCTTACCGCATGGCAGTAGTAAGCCGGGTAGTAGCCTCCTGCCTAAGTGGGGTTTGGTAATACGTTGATGACTACCCTTACGGTGGTGTCTGCGGTCGATCTGGCCCACGCAACGGGCGATCGGGCCGCCAGTAGCGAGCGCTGGTAAATATGCCCTGAGTAATCAGTAGGCCTCCAGCTCTGGCGCGGTGAGTTGTCATAGGGGGCGATGTTTGCTTGACTGCGCCGCTAACAGAAAACGAATCAACAGGAGCGCCGGCGCGATGTTTCGAGTGATCACGTGCAATACCAATGGCATCAGAGCGGCGGAACGAAAAGGTTTCTTTCGCTGGCTTGCGAAGCAGCGGGCCGATGTTGTCTGCATTCAGGAAATAAAGGCCAAGGAGGTGCAGCTCACCGATCAAGCCTTTTACCCAAAGGGGTATCACTGCTTTTATAACGAGGCGGAGCGACCCGGATACGCCGGAACAGCGGTTTTTACACGGCATAAGCCGCAGAAGGTGATTACTCGTTTGGATTGGGACATTGTTGATTCTGAAGGGCGCTACTTACAGGTCGATTTGCCCGGTCTGAGCGTGGTGTCTTTGTATGTCCCGTCGGGATCGGCGTCTCCGGTGGCTCAGGGCCGCAAAGATGGATTCATGGAGCCATTTTACGACCACATGGCTGCTTTGCGTCGCAAGCGACGAGAATTCATCATTTGTGCTGATTGGAATACCTGCCATCAAAATATCGATCTCAAGAATTGGCGTAGCAATCGGAAGAACTCGGGATTCATGCCTCATGAACGGGAGTGGCTGGATCGCATTTATGATGATCTTAAGTGGGTCGATATTTTTAGAGAGATAACCGACGAGCCCGATTTGTATACTTGGTGGTCAAATCGTGGACAAGCGTGGGCCAACAATGTGGGCTGGCGGCTCGACTACATGCTCGCGACACCAGGCTTGTCGGGTAAAGGCCTGCGTCAGTCAATCTATCGTGATGAGCGTTTTTCCGATCATGCGCCGTTGACGATTGATTTTAATCTCTCGCTCGAACAGTAGGCCGCATGGCGGGTTAGAGTGGCATAGCAAGGCGTGTATGGGCGATCGGATTGAACGCGACATATTGTTGAATACCGGCTCAGGCCTTAGAGTGTCGCCTTCCTCAAGGAGAAGTGCTTATGTTTATTTCTAATGCCTACGCGCAAGCCGCTGCAGAGCAACCTCAGGGTGGTGGATTATTTTTGCCATTGATGATGGTTGGTATTTTGCTGTTCATGTACTTCACAACTATCCGTCCTCAGCGCAAGCGACAAAAAGAGCATGGTGCGATGGTGACTGCACTGCAAAAGGGTGATGAAGTGGCGTTGTCTTCAGGCATGATGGGAAAGATCAGCGCAGTCGATGACAATTATTTAGTGCTCTCGGTGGGTAAAGAGGTAGAGCTGAAGTTTCAGAAGGTTCATGTGACCTCGGTGTTGCCCAAGGGCACGCTGAAGTCTGTTGGCGTTCAGTCTGATTAACTATCCACCTCGCCTGGATTTGGCGAGGCTACCCACTCCTTTGCACCTGCTACCTAGGGCGTCGGCGCGCTGGGGCGGGGGTAAGCGCATCTGGATTAAGCGGGATGATCTGACGGGTTCTGCGTTGACTGGCAATAAAGTGCGTAAGCTGGAGTTTATCGCTGCTCATGCACAGGCGGAGGGTTTATCGACGCTAGTCACCTGTGGCGGAGTGCAGAGTAATCATTGTCGCGCTACTGCGTTGGTCGCCGCGCAATTGGGGTTGGACTGTCACCTGGTGTTGAGAGCGGATGGCGACTCGGTCTCGACCACCGGTAATTTCTTGATGGATCAAATGGCTGGCGCGAGCTATGAGATTTTGCCATCGCTTGGGTGGGGTCGGGGTGTCAAAGAGGCCTTTAGTCGAGTCGCCGCATCGTGCCTGAAGGCAGGGCGACCCGCGCTTTTGATTCCAACGGGCGGCAGCGACAGCCTCGGGGTGTGGGGATATATTGCCGCCGCCGAAGAGCTGCGCGGAGACCTGATACAGGCGGGCATTGATCGCGCGACAGTGGTCCTCGCCACCGGCTCAGCGGGCACGCAAACAGGGTTGACCGCCGGGGCAGTATTGCATGAGCTCCCGGTCACCGTTGTGGGCT
>CAJQKG010000232.1 GCA_905478845.1 uncultured Luminiphilus sp. | reverse complement strand
CGCAAAGGCGTTCGTATTGCGAAGAAGCAAGCGACCATCGAATTACTCAATATGCCCGTATCAGCCCCGGAGGCTAACTGAAATGCGTTCTCAATTTCTGAAAGTATCTGCTCTGGCGCTGGCAAGCGCGCTCTTTACGCCTTTCACGCTCGGCCAAGAGGCTGAGGGCGAAGTCGAGGCGCCACCCCCCCCTACTCCGCAGGAAATTGCTGCTGAAAATCTTGACCAGCTGCTCGAGTTAGTGGAGCGAGGGCAGGCAAGAGCTTCAGCGGAAAATCAGGCGCGCGAACAGCGCTTCTCCAGCGACAAGGCCAACCAGGCTAAGGCGCTAAAGCGTGCAGAAGACGAGCGCTTGCGTGAAGAGCGGCGTTCTGCTCGATTGGAGAAAAAGTTTGAAGAAAATGAACTGCTGATTGCCGCGAAGCAAGAGCAGCTGAAAGAGCGATTGGGCACCTTGTCTGAGTTATTTGGCCATTTGACAGCCGCTTCCGGCGATTTGGCGTCCAACGTTGAGGTCTCTTTGGTGAGCTCTGAGTACCCCGGGCGTGAAGGGTTCCTCAAGACACTGATCGCCAAGATGTCAGGATCAGATCAGCTGCCGCGTATCGATGAGATTGAAAAAGTGTGGTTCGAGCTGCTGCGTGAGATTCGCGAGCAGGGCGAAATCAGCCGTTACACCGCGAAGGTTGCGACGCCATCGGGTGAGCTGAGCGAGCGAGAGGTTGTGCGTGTGGGCGCTTTCAATATTATTGATACAGACGGTAATTACCTTTCCTTTAACGTTGACCAGTTATCTGAGTTGCCCCGACAGCCCGGTGGTGGCTTTAATGGGCAGGCTCAGGACTTAGCCTCCGCGCAAACGGGGCTATCGCAGTTTGGTATTGACCCCACTGGCCCGACGGGCGGTTCTTTCTTGGCAGCCATTATCGACAGCCCCACTATTACTGAGCGGTGGCACCAAGGCGGATACGTTGGTTACGCCATTACCGCCGTGGGCACCTTTGCCTTTATTCTGGCTATTTTCCGATTGATCGTCCTGACTTCTGTGGGCGGCAAAGTGTCGTCTCAACTCAAGTCGACGTCGGCACGTGCAGATAATCCTTTGGGCCGAGTGTTAAAGGTTCACGAAGATAATCCCAACATGGACCCTGAGACGCTTGAACTGAAAATGGCCGAGGCGGTGCTGAGTGAAACGCCAAAGCTGGAGCAAGGTCTCACATTGCTGAAAATTATTGCCGCAGTAGCGCCCCTGATGGGACTGCTGGGCACCGTGACCGGCATGATCATTACGTTCCAAGCGATCACGATTTTTGGTGCGGGCGATCCTAAGGCGATGGCCGGCGGTATCTCCTCAGCATTGGTGACCACGGTACTGGGTCTGCTGGTTGCGATACCCACCGTATTGCTCCATACAGTCGTGAATGGGCGCTCGCAGCGCATTATTCATGTGCTGAACGAGCAAGCCACGGGCATTGTGGCGGAGCATTCCGAGCGCGCGCACAACTGATTTCTCGGGGAGGCTAGCGGCTCATGGGTATCTTCGAGATCATTCTTGCCTTTATGGAAAAGGGCGGGGACGTGTTGTGGCTAATCGCCATCTTAGTCCTGTTTATGTGGACGCTGATTTTTGAGCGGGCTTGGTATTTCGCCTCCGTCTGGAAGCAAGACCGTGCTGCGGTGCTCGCGAGTTGGGAAGGACGCGGTGAGCGAAAGTCATGGAACGCTAAAAAGATCCGAGAGCGTTTGCTGTCTGAGAGTCGCGAGCTGATTAATGACAATATGAATGTGATCGCCACGTGCGTCGCATTATGTCCACTGCTTGGCTTGTTGGGCACGGTGACGGGCATGATCGAAGTCTTCAACGTGATGGCAGTGACGGGTGGTGGTGATGCAAAGTCCATGGCGGGCGGTGTAGAGCGATCAACGATTCCGACGATGGCAGGCATGGTTGCTGCGTTATCGGGATTATTCGCTAACACCTACTTGCAGCGCATCACGAATCGGGAGCAACAGCTCCTCACAGATCAATTGACGTCGGATCACTGATCCTTTCGCTGGATCGAGGAAGTTATGCGGAAAATCGCCAAACAAAAGGAACAGGACGGCGCAGAGATCGATCTGACACCGATGCTAGACGTTGTGTTTATCATGTTGATCTTCTTCATCGTGGTTGCCTCATTCATTAAAGAGGCGGGCGTTGAAGTGAATCGTCCCGATACGAATCAGCCGGATAACCCAGAGGACTCGACGAGTATTGTCGTCGAAGTGGCTGCGGACAATCAGATTTGGATGGAAAATCGACGCGTCGATATTCGTGCCGTGAGGGCCAATATCCAGCGCTTATTAGCTGAAGATCCCGAAGCGCCAGTGACGATCAAAGTAGAGAAAGGTGCAGAAGCGGGCATTGTGATCGACGTGGCGGATGCCGCCCGAGAATCTGGGGTTGGGGCTGTTAACTGGGCCTCCGACCGGTAAGGAATAAAGTTATGGGTATGCGTGATCAGGCGAGGCCAGGGGCCGATGAAGGAGGCAGTCAGATTGATTTGACGCCGATGCTCGACGTCGTGTTCATTATGCTGATTTTCTTCATTGTGACCTCTTCTTTCGTGAAAGAGCCCGGTGTTGAACTCTTGAAGCCACAGGCGTCTACGATGGAAGCCTGTGAGCGAGGAACCATTATTTTTGCGGTCGACGGCAATGGTGACATTTTTTATAACAAGAATAAGGTGCCGCTAGACCGTGTGATGCGCACTGCAGAGGCGGCCAAGAAAGAGGCGCCTCAGGCAAACATTGTCGTGCAGGTAGACCGGGAGACTCCCGCCTACGTGGTGGAGGACCTGATTGATATTGTGCGGCCCATTCTTACTGCGCCGCCCTGCATCTCCACGGATGAAGAGGCTTAATCGTTATGGGTAGTTCTGTTCGTGTTGCCCTGAGTGCCGCTCTTGCGCTGCCGGTTGCTATTGCGCTCTTTTTAATCATGTTTAAGTTGATTGATCGTGATTACGAGCAGGACGATTCAAAAGCTCGCAAGATCGCCGATATCGTTGTGCCCGATAAAACCATTGAGACCAATCTGAAAGAGGTGAAGCCAGAGAAGGTGGATGATCCAGAGGAGCCACCACCCGACCTTGAGCCGATTCAGTTTGATACCCAGCTTGATATGAATGTGGCCAATACCGCGCCCCTGACTGGCATCAACTTGAATCTCAACGCATCAGGTATGTCATCAGGTGACGGTGAATACCTCCCTATTGTGAAGGTGGCACCTATTTACCCTCGGCGGGCACAGACCCGCGGTATTTCGGGCTACTGCATCGTTGAGTATACCGTCACGAAGACGGGTTCAATCCGAGACCCTTTCGCAGTGGATTGCTCACCTAAAGGGATCTTTGAGCGAGCCTCCGTGAAGGCCTCGACAAAGTTTAAGTACAAGCCACGAGTAGTAGACGGCGAGCCCATTGAGGTCGCCGGTGTGCAGAATAAATTTACTTACGAGCTGGAAAACTAAGTTGAAAGGCGCCGCCATGACATTTTTTTCATTTTGTCGACTGACAGTCCTCGTGACATTGGCGATGTTTGCCACGGTGTTAATCGATCGTGCCTCCCCTTCGTCGTCGTTGATCCCGCAGGCTTTCGCTCAGGATGAAAAAAAGGATACGCGTGAGACGCGTCGCACGCCGGCGCTACGTAACAAGGTTTACGAGCGATTAGCGGAAGCGCAAGTGCTGGCCGAAGAGAAGGATTATATCGGTGCAAAAGAAATTTTAGACGACATGATCTCTGAAGAGGGCAAGCGTGCACTCAACAGTTATGAGTTGGCTAACGTCTACAATTTGCAAGCCTTCCTCAGTTACTCTAAAGAGGATTATCGGGGCTCCTTACGCTATTACGGGCTGGTGATTGCGCAACCCGACATCCCCCTGGCGATGGAGATCAACACTCGGTTTACGATTGCGCAGCTGTATTTTGTTCAGGAGCAATGGCAGCAAGGGATTGATGCATTGATCCTGTGGTTTAATTTGAGCGAGAAACCCAATGCGGGTGCTTATGTTTTGCTGGCGCAGGGCTATTACCAGGTCAAAGATTATAACGCGGCGCTTCAAAATGTAGAGACCGCCATTTCGATGCATGAAGTCGAGGGTAAGCTCCCGAAAGAGCAGTGGTACAACTTAGCGAGGTTCCTGTACTTCGATAAAGAGGACTATGATTCGGCGCTGGACGTGCTGAATACGCTCATAATTTATTATCCGAAAAAGCAGTATTGGGTTCAGGCATCACACCTCTACGGTGAGAAAAAAGACGAAACCCGACAGCTCGCTTTGATGGAGGCGGCCTACGAGCAGGGGTTTTTGGATCGCAGTAGCGAACTCGTGACCATGGCCTATTTATACTTGAATGCAGAAGCACCTTATTACGCCGGTTCGGTGATTCAAAAAGGCCTAGACGACGAGCTCGTCGAGGAGAAATCTAAGAACTTCGAGCTGGCCGGTAGCGCTTGGGCTCAGGCGAGGGAAGTCGAAAAATCGATTCCGATGATGGAAAAAGCGGCGGCAAAGTCGGACGAGGGCGAACTCTATGTGCGTCTGGGTAATGTCTATCTTGACGGCGATCAGTTTGCGAAGGCTGCCGAGTCAGTTCAAAAGGGCTTGAAGCGTGGCGGTGTGAAGCGCCCGGACCAAGCTAGGCTGGTGCTCGGCATGTCGTATTTTAATTTGGGCGAATATAACAAGGCCAGACGTGCGTTTCGGGATGCAGGAAAAGACGAGCGGTCCGAAAAGTATTCGAAGCAGTGGATCAGGTACATTACGAGTGAGGAACAGCGCCAGATTGAGCTACAGAAAGATATTTTCTGATCGCGGAAGACTCATTGTCAGGACAAGAAAAAGGGGCCTAACGGCCCCTTTTTAATTGTTGTCGCGATGTCATGACGCCGCTGACTGTGAGACTGCTACTCGCTTAAGCAACATAATAGTGCCTACCGCCTGCTGATGATGGAAATAACATGATGCAGGCGAGCGTGAGTAACGTAGCCGGAAAAGGTGCTTCCGGCGAAGAGCCTACTGCGGGTTGACGTTTTCCGCTTGAGGGCCTTTTTGGCCGTCTGTGACAGTGAACTCAACCTTCTGGCCATCGGTCAGGGTCTTGAATCCGTCACCTTGAATAGCGCTGAAGTGTACAAAGACATCCGGCCCGTCTTCTTGTGCGATAAATCCATAGCCTTTGGTCTCATTGAACCACTTCACGGTACCCGTTACTGTTGACATGTTTTCTACTACCTTCATTAATGATTTCTTACGTGCCCTTGCGGACTGTTATTGTCGAAGCGCACCACACCGTATCAAAAAGCCTACAATCACGGCGCACTATCGAGCTTGCTGGATTTCCAGCCCCTGCAGTGTAGCACTCTGTAGCAGCCGCGCAGGTGCTTTTTTGTCCGTTTGGGCCCCGTATTTGGGTAATTTGAGGTTATTTAACGGGTAAAATCTTCATGAGATCCGTTTTACCGGCTTCACCCTGCGTGCTTCCCATGGTCATGAGGATGAAGTCCCCCCGGGATAGAAATCCACCATCGACCAAGAACTCAACGGTTCTTGCCTCAAGATCCTGGGGTGAAAACGCGGCAAAATCAAAAAATAAGGGTATAACGCCGCGGCACAATGCCAGGCGCTGCAAGGTGTCAGGCCTTCGGCTCAAGGCGAAGATGGGCAAGCCGGAGCTCAATCGCGACATCATGGTCGGCGTGGTCCCTCTCTCGGTGAGGCAGGCGAGACCACGGACATCAGGGAAATGATTCGCGCCATACATTGCGGATAACGCAATGGCTTCCTGAGGACTGGTAAATTCTCGGTCTGCTCGGTATCGAGAGGTGCGTGCCACAGGGTGTTGCTCAGCCCCTAATGCCGCGTCGGCCATCGCTGACACCACCTCAACCGGAAACGCGCCCACCGCGGTTTCGGCCGATAGCATCACGGCGTCAGTCCCGTCGAGTACAGCATTGGCAACATCGAACACCTCCGCGCGCGTGGGCATCGAGTTGCTGATCATTGACTCCATCATCTGCGTCGCGGTGATGACCATTCGATCCCGTTTTCGGGTGGTAGAAATTAAAGCCTTCTGAATGCCGATGAGTTGTGCGTCGCCCACTTCGACACCCAAGTCACCACGTGCCACCATGACGCCGTCACTGGCATCGATAATGCTATTCAGCAGTTCCGTGTCGGCGACGACTTCCGCACGCTCTATTTTTGCGATGATTGCAGGATCAAGCTGTTGGTCTGCCAACAGCTGACGCGCTTCCTGAATGTCGGCCGCACTTGAGACAAATGAGACGGCGACAAAGTCTGGTTCGATAGCCGGCATCGCACGGATGTCGTCAAGGTCCTTTTCCGTTAACGCGGGCGCGGCTAATCCACCCCCCAATTTGTTAACGCCTTTACGCGCACTCAGGCGCCCCCCGACCACGACCGTGCAGTTAACCGCGGTGTCGCTGACATCGTCCACGCGCAAACGCAGCTTGCCATCATCGAGCAGCAGGACATCGTCTTGCTCCACACTCGATGGCAGTGCCTGATACTCGACGCAGACGCCCCGGTGGTCTCCGCCATCCGGCGCGATCGTCAGACTCAACTGGAAAGGGTCTCCTGCCTGCAGAGTTACGGCGCCGTCTGTGAATCCGGCGATGCGGATTTTGGGTCCTTGTAGGTCCGCCAGAATGCCGACATAACGGCCATGATGCCGAGCTTGCCGTCTAATGTGCTGAGCGACCTGAATATGATCTGCTTGAGCCCCATGGCTGAAGTTCAATCGAAACACATCCACGCCAGCACTCAACAAGCGGCCAATCATGTCTTGGCTACTACTGCCGGGTCCCACCGTCGCGACTATTTTAGTGCGACGCAGTGCCTTCAATTTATGAGCTTTTTTAGCCGTCACGATATTGCCTGTTTCTCCATGTCATTGCCCTTTGCTGTCGTTTTACAGCAACTGATATCGTCTGCACCCAAGCCATTACGCGTCAATGCAGCGCCCTTGTCAGGTTATTCTCGTGTGTTTTCGCGCGTTACTTTCGCGCGCTACTTTCTTGCGTAAAAAGGCGTATTTTTCAGCGCGCAATAGGCGTCACGAGAATTTCGTTAGAGTATGGCAGGATCACGGGTGTCGGCGCTATGTCACAATACCGCGCCAGCTCATTTATTATACCGCTTACGATGACCCTAATTGATAACCTATTCACCTGATGAACCATGCCGAATCCCGATACCAGAAGTCCTAACCCGCCCGTGGGATATGCCTGCGACTGCGCCTTATCGCGGCGTCAGCAAATCGAGTTGGTCGCTGAATTTCATGTGCACCGTATTCGCCCCTCGCGTATCGCTTACCGATTGGGCATCGACATTGCGCAGGTGGAGGCCTGGTTGTCTGGCGAGCAAGACGAGCAGCAGTTTCAGCACTTGATAACTTCACACCGACGGCGAAAGTATCAGATGCAACTGCATCGTGCCGATCGACTGCGTGGACAAAAAGCGTACGAAATGAGGGTGGCCGCAAAAAAAGACCTACAGCAGGGTAATACGGTATAGATTGACCGTCGGCTTCAATCGGTTTCGGTATTGTAGGACGGAGAATGTCATGAACGACACGACAATAGATGCGATTGATCAGTGGCACAAGATGATGGCGACAGGCAGCTATGATGGCCTCTACGAATTACTGTCACGCGACTGTGTGTTTTGGTCGCCTGTCGTGCACACACCACAACAGGGCCGAGACGTCACTTTGATGTATTTGACGGCGGCGGGGCAGGTGTTTAACACGGACTTCCACTATGTCCGAGAAGTCAGAAGCGGTGATACCGCAGTACTCGAATTTGAATGCAGCGTGGACGACATTCAGGTTAATGGTATTGACATGATCCAACTCGAGAATAACCAGATCATTGATTTTAAGGTAATGATTCGCCCCCTGAAGGCTGTGAATAAGATTCACGAGAAAATGATGGCGATGTTGGCACAGGCCAAAGCGGCATCTTGAACGGTATCTTGAGCGACAAAGGGCGCAGGTCCGCCTCGCTTAATGATGGTCGTCAATAGGAGCAAAGTCTTGGACAGATTGATTATCGGCATTAGCGGTGCGTCGGGTGTTCAGTACGGTGTGCGGGCGCTGGAACTGTTGCAAGCAGTGCCTATTGAAACGCATCTGATCATGAGTAAGTCTGCTGAGTTGACGGTTCACCATGAGCTGGATTGCTCGGTCGACGAGATCAGAGCGTTAGCAGACGTGTGGCACCCCGTTCGTAATGTGGGCGCCTCCGTTGCCAGTGGCTCGTTTCAAACGCGCGGTATGCTACTCGCGCCTTGTTCTATTCGGACACTCGGCGAAATTACCTCAGGTGTGACCTCTTCTCTGCTGACTCGGGCCGCTGACGTGATTTTGAAGGAGCGTCGCCGGCTAGTCCTGATGGTCAGGGAAACGCCCCTTCACCTTGGGCACCTTCGCAATATGGTTGCCGTGACAGAAATGGGCGCCGTCGTCGCGCCGCCAGTCCCCGCATTTTATGCAAAGCCGGATTCGGTTGACGCCCTGGTGACACAAAGTGTGGCCCGGACCTTGGATCTCTTCGATATCGCCTTACCTGAGACGCATCGCTGGACCGAATCTTGAAGGTTCGGCTCAACCGATGGCGCGGGCATTCATTGGCGTGGCTCGTCTTTTTTGTCATCGTGGTCGACTTAATCGGATTTGGTATCGTAATTCCCATCCTGCCTTTTTTGTCGCCGCAGCTAGGCGGTGGTACCGATGACATTGCCTTTATTCTGGTCAGCTATAGCGTTGCTGCGGCTTTTTTTGCGCCGGTGTGGGGCCGTCTTTCCGATCGTGTCGGTCGGCGCCGTATTTTAGGGGTTTGTCTGCTGGGTGGCGCGGCATCACATTTTTTGCTGGCGGCGTCAGACGCGCTTTGGATGGTTTATTTGGCGCGAGCTGTTGCGGGCGTTATGGCGGGGAGTATTCCGGTTGCTACCGCGGTGATCGCAGATGCCAGCTCTCCCGATCAGCGTTCACGCGCAATGGGCTTGATTGGCCGTGCGTTTGGTGTGGGGCTGATACTGGGCCCTGTCATCGGTGGCTTGCTCGCGCGCAATGACAACGATTTTGCTTTGCCTTGTATCGTCGCCGGAGTGCTGTCACTGATTGCTGCGTTGATGACGTTTACATTATTGCCGGCGAGCCAGCCGCATCGTTCTGGTGAGAGTGATAGGCCGACCTCGATCTCGTTATTCCAGATAGTGCAACGTTCTGGCTTCTTTTTATTTCTTGCCCAGTTTTGCCTTCACACCTGCGCTGTGAGTGCGGCTATTTATTTATTTCCGCTATGGGTCGCCGACGGGCATGGCTGGCAAGCTCGGGAGGTCGGTCTTTTTTTTGGGTTGGTGGGTGTGGTGATGATTGTGACCCAAGGTAATCTTCTGGGCCGCATGACCGATCGATTTGGTAATGTCGGTGTGTTGCGGGGCGCCGCACTGGTCTTCAGCTTATCCTTATTATTATCCGGCTGGGTCTCCGATATTTGGGCCATGACCCTTGTCAGTCTCGGTGCTTTTTCTTCGGCGACGCTGTGTTTACCCATACTGAACACGATTGCTAGTCATCTCGTCGCGCCGTCATGGCGGGGCCAGTTTTTTGGGATGACCGCCTCCTCCTCTGCTGTTGGCCGAGTGTTGGGCCCATTAATTGCTGCGGTGCTGTTGGCATACAGTGGCTTTGGCATGGCGTGGATGGGAATGGGCATGCTTGTCAGCCTGATTGTGATTTGGTCATTGACCGATGGGGCCCGCTTGGAATTTGCAGCGACTCACAGTGTCCCTGAGTCAAGTGAGCCGCTTGGGAGCGACTCATGAAGCCAAAGTGTGTTGTGGCGCTCGCATTGCCCAACGAAATGCTCTCGGGCTTGTCAGAGCAATATGAGGTTCTGCCCTGGACTGAAGCGTGGGCAATACCCGAGGCTGAGCTAATGAGTCGGCTTCGCGGTGCGCAGGGCTTGTTGTGCACGCTCACCTCGCCCGTGACCCCTGCCATGATTGACGTCGCAGACCGGCTGAAAGTGATCTCCACCATCTCCGTTGGTGTTGACCACATTGATCTGCTTGCCGCATCCAGATCGGCAATACCGGTTGGCCATACCCCTGGCGTGCTGGTTGATAGTACGGCTGATCTCACGCTGGCACTGATGCTGGCAGTGACGCGGCGCGTTGCCGAGGCGGATCGTTGGATTCGCTCAGGTCACTGGACGGATGGGTGGCAGTCAGATTTGTTACTCGGTACCGATATCAGTCAGTCGACGATCGGTATCGTCGGTTTGGGCCCGATTGGGGAGGCGGTGGTAACCCGACTGAAAGGATTTGGGTGTCGCGTCTTAACCTGGAATCGCACGCCAAAACAGATACCCGGTGCCGAGCCGGTTGCGCTGGATGCACTGTTCGCGCAATCGGATGTGGTGTCGCTGCATACGGCATTGACGGAGGAGACCACGCAGATCGCTAACCGCGCGCGCTTGGCCAGCATGCCGTCGGGTTCGTCACTCATTAATACTGGACGTGGCCTACTCGTCGATGAAGCCGCGCTCATTGATGAGGTCCAATCAGGTCGACTCAAGGCGGGCTTGGACGTTTTTATGAATGAACCGTTACCTGCGGACCACCCCTTTAAAAGGCTGGATAACGTTGTGTTGTTGCCCCATGTGGGCAGTGCGACGGCATCAACTCGTGACGCGATGGTGACACGCGCATTCGACAATTTGCACGCAGGCATGGCAGGGCAGCGTGTTCCGTTTTGTGCCAATCCGGAAGTGTATGAAGTCGAGCGTTAACGGCCTGCTGCATCGGGTAGTGGTCGAAACGCCTTCGCGAGGCCAGGCTGTAGTTTACGGCGCACCTTCTCCAAATCTGGCTGATTCCTGTTCTCCACTACCTGACTGACACTGGCAGACCATACTGGCGCCAAGTTAGTACCATCTTCAAATAACAGCACCAGACTGGCGATTTCTCGGGGTCCACTGAGTGCGTAGGTGTTATCAATGATAGCCTGGTCAGGATGACGGTTAATCACCGAACTGGTAGCACCAAAATCAGGTGCCGCCTCGGTTGCGCCGCCCTCCAGGGCAGCGCGTAATTCGTAACTGATCACAAAATCGCCCCCACCCTCTTGGTAGCGGTAACCTTTTTTATTCAGCTCACTCATTACAACGTCTCTGACCGTGCTCGATAGCTGGTAAAAACTATCCAAAGAGCCAGACATGCCGGTCGGAATAGCCGATTTCCAACTAAAGGATTGGTACCCCTTGGCGGCGAAACGGTCAGTGGGCATTGTATCGACCTGCATGGTGGTACACGCCAGCAAGCTCATGCTGAGCAAGCCTAGTGCGCCGCGTTGGAGCGATACTGTCCAACTCATCATCGTATTCGTCATGCTTTAAATGCTCCTCAGAACCGTTGTCAGGTGAACCATATCAGCTTCACGATCATAACCGCGATAGCAATGATGAGTAGGGCACGAATCACCGGCTCCCCGCCGGATAGCGTAAGCCTCGCCCCTAACCAACCCCCAACGCCGTTTCCTAATGCCATCACACCGCCGATCCACCATAGCAATTCGAGTTGGTTACCAAATACCAACAGCGCTGAAAGGGTATAGAGGAGAATGATAAACACTTTGTGAATGTTCGCGGTAACAAGATTCAGTCCAAGCACGCGATGTAAAATGGGTAGCAGAATGAACCCCATCCCGATTTGAATAAAACCGCCCCAAAACCCGGCAAGCACCATGAGTCCATGCCCCGCCAGCAATCGGTTGCGAGAGGGTGTGAATGTGGCGCTGTCTGGGTCGGATCGTGCATTGGTCAGTATCAGTATCAGCACTAAGGCCATGACCCCTGCTAGCACCACATTAAAGGCCTCCACTGAAATAGTGGCGCCCAATAATGCGCCGGCAATGGCACCGGGGACGGCACATAATGACAGTGACAATATCAAGCCGATTTCAGGGACACCGTGTCGTAGGTACGTCAGACAGGCAGTCATATTCTGTGCCACGATAGGCAGCCGATTGGTGCCATTAGCAATGGGGCCCGGCACACCGAAGAACATCATGATTGGCACCGTGATGATGGAGCCGCCACCTGCCATCACGTTAATAAAGCCAGCGACAATGCCCGCTAACATGAGCGCTGCATACTCCCAAAGCGCCAGGTCCATGTCTCAGTCTCGCGACGTGCGCATCGTCACAAATTCTTCAGCTGCGGTGGGGTGAATACCCACTGTGCGGTCGAAATCCGCCTTGGTCGCCCCCATTTTTAACGCAATGGCCAGACCCTGGCAGATCTCCCCCGCGTCATCCCCCACCATATGCGCGCCCAGCACTCGGTCCGAGGGGGTGTCGATGACGAGCTTCATGAGCGTCCGCTCATCGCGGCCACTTAAGGTATGTTTAAGGGGTCGAAATTCTGATTGATAAATGGTTGTTTGGTAGCCAGCCGCGTGTGCTTCTTCTTCTGTTAGGCCCACCGTACCAATCGGTGGGCTACTGAACACGGCGGTCGCAATGCACTGGTAGTCCATGGTTTGGGGCGTGTCATTGAATTGCGACTCGGCAAAAACCATCGCCTCAGCAATGGCTACCGGTGTGAGCTCCCAACCTCCTGTCATATCACCCAGTGCAAAAATAGAGGGCTCATCGGTTTGGAATTGCTCGTTGACGCAGAGATAACCACTGTCGTTCAGTTTAACGTCGGTGTGTTCAAGGCCCAGGTGCGCAATATTGGGTCGTCGCCCGGTCGCGCACAACACGGTATCGAAGTCGAGTACGCCATCTGACAGGTGCGCCGTGATACCGCCGGCCTCGGCAGCTTCTAGGGAATGCGTGTCATGGTTAAAGCGCAGATCAACCCCGGCTTTACGCATCTCTTCCGCCAAGAAACTACGAATATCATGATCAAACCCCCTCAGGAATAAATCACCCCGGTAACTTTGCACTACGTTGGCGCCCAATCCAGCGAAGGTGCTGGCAAATTCAGTCGCAATATAACCCCCGCCAATAATGAGGAGTCGCTCGGGAAATCGTGGGAGATCAAATAGTTCGTTGGAATTGATCGCGAGATCAACCCCGGGAATATTAGGCATGGCGGGCCAAGTACCGGTTGCGAGCAAAATTTTCTCGGCAGAGAGGGTGCGGTCACCGACGACCACCGTCTGGGGCCCCGCCAATGTGCCATGACCTTCGATAATATCGACTCCGGGGCCAGCTAGCAGCCGCTCATAAATCGCATTTAATCGTGCAATCTCTTTGCTTTTATTATCTCGCAATGTGTCCCAATTGAATTGCGGTCGCTCACACTGCCAGCCGAAGCCCTTGGCATCTTCCCAAGCGGCGCCATACTCGCTGGCATAGACATAGAGCTTTTTAGGAATGCAACCGACATTCACACAAGTTCCGCCTAGCGCGCGCTCCTCGATTACCGCCACTCTAGCGCCGAATTCGGCACATTTACGCGCCGCACGCACACCGCCGGAACCCGCGCCTATCACTAATAAATCGTAGTCAAAAGTTTTCATCGTGGCCTTTCAGGTCTATTTACCGATGAATGGGAGTTCCTATCCATTACGGCTTGGCTTACAGTCTCGCCTACGAAAATACACGATCAAAAGCGATGACTATGTCGACATTAAGAATACACCTAATCCTCTTTCTCGGCTTGCTCTCTGGCCTGTTTCATCTCTCGGTTTGGGCATCCGATGACAGTGCCCTGCCGGCCACTGTGCCGCCACCCGCTCGGATTGTCCTGATGGATGAATCTGTGATTTGGGGAGAGATCATCGATATCCGCGAGGGCGAAGTCGTCGTGAAGACCCAATGGATCGGTGAGGTATCGATTGATCTGACTGCCATCATGCTGCTCGAGTCCGATCAAGAAATAGAACTGCTGACAAAAGATCAAAACAAATTTGCTTTGTCGTCATTACAGGTCATCGAGGGCGAAGTGGTGCTGGAGGATGAGGAGAATCTAGCCGTTGATGAGTTATATGTTGCTAATCCTGAGGAGTGGGAGGAAGGGCACGGATATAGTTTAGAGGGTCGAGTGACCAGTGCAGTGGAGTTTCTTCGTGGTAATACGTCGACCGACCAGTTCAACGCCGATTTTGAAACCATTTTACGTAGCCAACGCGATCGAATTACGGTTCGCGGTGACTATGCGGAAACCAGTGCCGTTGTGCTGCAACCTAAAGTTGATGCCGAGGGCGAGCCGGTGCTGGATGCAAATGGCGATCCGGCAGTGACCAAAACCTCGACCCCAACGATCGATAACTGGGCCATTGTCGGTAAGTACGATTATTTTCTCAGTAACTCGCAAAATTATCTGGGTGTGAATCTTGGCGTCAATGCCGATCGATTTGCGGACATTGAGCGACGTGCTTTCATCGGTCCCTACTTTGGGCGCAAACTTTTTGTCGACAAGACCTATCAGTTGGACGCGGAATTAGGCCTGTCTTATGTTGAGACCGACTTTATCGAGCGTGACTACGACGGCGACGATCCGGTAGATCGGAACGCTTCCGATAATTACTTTACGGGTCTCAATCTCAATTTCACGGGTGAGGTGGAACTCTTTGATGGGTCACTCAACTTATACCTACGTCAGACCAATATTTTAAATGTGTCCGACATGGACAAATCGATATATCGGACAACATTCGGGTTGCGATTTCCCCTGTTATTTGGTCTGGAGGCAGCCGCTGAAGCGTCGGCAGATTACGATGGTGGCGCCGCTCCGGGTAAGGAAAAGTTAGACGAGGCGGTGAGGTTTCGTATTGGCTATACCTGGTAAGTTTTGGTCAGATATAACGTGAGTCCATGAGTCAGCCTCCGCAGTCAGACGTTGTGTTTCTCCCGCTCGGTGGATGTGGGGAAATTGGCATGAATTTCAATTTGTTTGGGCACCAAGGCCAGTGGTTGGCGGTTGACTGTGGCATCACCTTGGAGCAGGTGCCCGGTGCGATGCGGCCGGCTGTTCAAATGCCCGATCCGCGTTTCATCGTCGATCACCGAGACCAACTCAGTGGCTTATTGATTACGCATGCGCACGAGGATCATTTAGGTGCGTTACCGTATTTATGGGAGCAGCTGCGCTGTCCGGTTTACGCTACGCCCTTTGCTGCCGCTGCACTGCGGCACAAAACCCGCGGGCGCCGCGGCGTGCTGCCGGTACCGCTGATTGAGGTCACCCCAGGTGACCGGTCAAGCATAGGGCCTTTCTCGGTGGAGTGGATTCCCGTGACACATTCCACGCCGGAGACCTGTGCACTGTGTATCAGTGTTGGCCAGACGCGCATCCTGCACACAGCGGACTGGAAAATCGACGCCGCCCCGGTTGTTGGTCCCGCCTGGTCTGATAAACGCTTCGAGGCGCTGGGTGTTGAGGGTGTCGATGCGGTTATTTGCGACTCAACGAATGCCTTGCAAGCGGGGCGCTCCGTCACCGAGGGTCGGGTTGCGCAAGGACTTAGTCAAGTGATTCAGCGCTGTGAAGGTCGCGTTGTGGTGGGGTGTTTTTCGAGCAACATCGCGAGGATTCAAACGCTGTCACAGATAGCAGCCGATACCGGACGATACTTAAGTGTCTTGGGTCGATCGGCGGCGGGGATGGCGAGTTGTGCGCAACAAGTGGGGTTGTTTCCGACTCCGTTCAAACCGATTCATGCGGAACATCTCGGATATTTGCCGCCGCGTGAAGTACTGGCCATTGCGACCGGGAGTCAAGGAGAATCGGGTGCGGCCCTGCATCGACTGCTGGCACAGACACACCCTAATCTATCCTTGGATGCGGGAGATACGGTGATCTTATCGTCCAAGACAATTCCCGGAAATGAAGCGTCCGTAGCGCGGTTGATTGAAGGATTTAGGGCAAGGGGTATTGATGTGCTCGAGGCCGATGCCAGTGATATCCCGCTGCATGCATCAGGACACCCTTATCAGGAGGAACTGCGCGATCTTTATCGGCTGTTGAAGCCGTCGCTCGCGATTCCGGTGCACGGAGAGGCCGCACACATGGATGCCAATGCGCGAATCGCCAAACAAGCCGGCGCTTCGGCTGCGCTGACCGGAACGAATGGTGATCTTTTTTACTTGAGTCCCGTACCCGGCGTCAGGCGCCGTTACGCGCCGGTAGGCCGATTGCAGTGGTGCGAAGATACGGAGCGCCTGATCAACGTGAATTGATACCGGTTCTAAGGCGTAGTCCTGATGCCGGAGGCGCGTCGTGCCGCTGCTCGCTCGGCATCGGCAGTATTAATCCACCGGTAGGTTAAATAATATTTAAAAATATTGGCTACGTACTGCACGGTCTCTCTGCCAATCTGTTCGGCAACAATAATCTCGACATTGTCGAACCAAAGGTTGGGATCGTAACCCCGCTCTTGTGCTTCTTTTCGCAGACGACGAATGCGTCCGGGTCCCGCATTGTAGGACGCCAGTGCGAGCAGTGAACCGTTGCGCTCATCCAACTCTGGGCCGCTGAAGTACCGTGTTTTGAGAAAGGCCATGTACTTTGCACCTGCCTCAATATTGGGTTCAAGCTCATCAATATTGGGGATGCTGACGTTTTTATCCCCAGCGGTACTGGGTAACAGTTGCATTACGCCAACGGCCCCTACGTGGCTTCTAACGCTTTGGTCTAACCGAGATTCTTGAAAGCCTTGTGCGGCGAGTAAGGTGGGATCCATGCCGTAATCGGTGCCATATTTTTGAAACAGCGACGATAAAGAACGATAACGAGAGAGCTCCTCATCGCCAATGGCATTTTCAGCCCAATCGAAATCGCGGACATAGCGATTGCGAATGATGTTACCAAACAGCGTTCCCTCGCGATTGTCTTTGAGAAAGCGATTTAGAAAATCCGTCAGCTTGGGGCTGTTGGGTCGCATTGCCCAGGCGAGCCGTCCCCCTTCGCGCAAAACGAGGTCTTCTCGTACGGTAGTTTGAGTAAAGACTTCACGCCACATTTGCGGCTTATAGCTATCCACCACGGCCCAAGGTAAGAGGCCTGCATTGACCATTTCAATGAGGTCTTCATCTTCCAGTGCTTCATCAATGGCTTCGATCCGAATGCCCGGCTTGCCCTCAGCGACCAGTGCCTTGCTGAGGCGTGTCACGCTCTCCGCATAGCTGCTGGATAAGCGAGTGTGAATCGTCTTTCCCGACAGGTCAGCTAGCGACGCAATAGGCGGCGCGCTGGGTCCCGTGACGAGAATTTCTTTTAGCGGTTTGCTGACAGGGATCGTGAAATCGATCTGGGTTTGGCGATCTTCGGTGATGGTGGTCCCGGCAATGACGATGTCTCCATAACCTGCGGTCAACGCCGGAAATAATTGGTCTCGCGCAACGGGTATGACCGCCACCTGAACGGTGAGTAGCCCTGTTTTATAAGCCTCATTGACGACCTTTTGCAGCTTGTCGGCGTATTCTTGAACCACCCCTTTTGGGCCATTTTCGAGAAAGTAACGTCCGGGGCCGTAAACGGTGAGCACCCGGATGACGCGACGGTCGACCATGGCATCGAGGTCTCCCAGTTTTGGCTCGATACTAAAACGCGTCAGGCTCCTGTCAGCAGTGACTGTCTGGTCATCGGTGAGGGTGGGATTGGCCGTGCTCACTGGCGTCACCGTCTCGTCGACCACTGCCTCTGCCGGCAAGTCAGCGGGCCGTTCGATCACTTCTGCAGTGGTGCTCTCGCCGCAACCGACCAAGAACAATAGGCATACCAGACAACACATTCCAGCCACGCGGTCCGTTTTATTCGGTAGTGATCGGAACATAGGGGCCTCTTGAATACTCGCAAGTGGTGCGACGGCTTCGCCGCTGAATAAGTCGATGACGGTTTTACGATACTCGGCAGTCCAGCAGTAATTTACCAAAATGATGTCCCGACCGCATGTGCTCATGTGCGGCCAGCACGTCAGCCAGTGGAAAAGTGCTGTCGATGACCGGTGCAATGTTACCCGCTAGTACCTCGGGCCATATATGCTCGCGAATAGCGCGGAAACACGCTGCTCTCGAGGCAGTGTCCAGTCGGCGGAGAGTACTACCGGTCAGCGTGAGTCGCTTCATAAAGAGCGTGGCAAGATTGATCTCGCTTTGCATGCCTCTCATGACCCCAATGCAGACAATGCGGCCATCCTGTGCAGCGAGATCTAAATTGGCCTGCATCAAATCTCCACCGGCGATATCGAGGATGACGTTGATTTGCTCTGCGTATCCTGCCGCCTTGAATTGCTCGAAAAGATTCCCCTCGCGATGGTTCGCTACAAAGTCCGCACCTAACTGGGTGACGGCGGCGCAGCGCTCCTCCGACCCGGCGGTGGAAAGGGCATTAGCGCCCATTGCCCGAACCATCTGAATACCCAGCGACCCAATACCACTGCTGCCGCCATGAATCAGTGCGGTTTCATTGTGAGCCAGCATCCCCCGTTCGAAAACGTTGTACCAGACCGTCAACAATGCCTCTGGTAGGGCGGCGCCTTGCTCGCTAGAGAGCGGTTCGGGCAACAGCAGACAGTGGTCCTCGCGCACCATGGCAGTAGAGGCGTAACCCCCTCCATGCGCAAGGGCACAGACGCGATCCCCAACGCTGCAATAGGTCACGTCTTCGCCAATGGCAACGACTTCTCCCGCGATCTCGAGTCCGGGTATGGGGGAGGCGTCAGCCGGGGGCGGATAGAGTCCAAGGCGCTGCAGTAGGTCTGCCCGATTAACGCCGGCATGATGGACGCTAATGAGCACCTCATTGTTAGCGGGCGTGCTAACGGTATCCGCCATCATGACCGCAGTATCAGGGGTTGTGAATTCGATGTAGTGTCGCTGCATGACCGGATCCTTGTCTTGTTGCCATACGAGAGGACTGTTGCCCATTACCTGAGGCGGATAGACTACCCTTTCAGGCGACGGACTGGGAGGGTCTTCTATGTTGCGATCGATGCCGGTAAGACGGTTCAAGCGCGGATTCACACTGGCACTGATAAAGCTACTGGTGGGTAATAAGGCCAGTGGCCTGCACTTATCCTATGTGGGTGCGGGTGCGGTAAAACAGTTATGCCAACGCGTTGCCGATATTGGCCACACCGATGTATTGGTGGTCACGGATAAAGCGCTCAAAGAGCTAGGCCTGGCTGAGCAGGCGCTGCAGGGTTTAAGTGAGGCGGGAGTTAATTTGCACTGGTATGCCGGTGTTGAGCCAGACCCAACTTTCACTCACATCACGGAGGGTGCCCAAATACTGCGTGCAACGGGCTGCACGGCGATTGTTGCAGTGGGAGGCGGCTCCTCGATGGACGCCGCGAAAATTATTGCCTGTACCCGCTCTAGTGATGCATCACCTGATCAATGGGTAGGCCTCAATAAGGTCCCCGACGATATTTTACCGATTTATGCCATACCTACGACGTCTGGCACAGGCAGCGAAGCGACGATGGGTGCCGTGATCAAAGATCCTGTCGAGCGAGTCAAGATGATCATTGCTGCCGAGGGCCTCTTGCCACAGGCGGTGGCCCTTGATCCTGAATTGTTGCTGGGAATGCCTCCCGCGGTGACGGCGGCTACGGGGATTGATGCATTGACTCACGGTATTGAGGCGTATATCTGTATTTGGGATCGAGGTACTCGCCAAGAGAATGCGCGACTCGCAGTGCAGGGTGTTTTTCAATGGCTGCCGAAGGCAATGGCAGAGCCTGATAATCAAGAGGCTCGCTTGGGCATGGCGCTCGCCGCCTATCATGCCGGCGTGGCGATTAATCAGGTCAGCGTGGGCAATGTTCATGCGATTGCACATCAATTGGGCGCTCGTTATGGGATCCCCCACGGGCAGGCTAACGCACTGGCATTACCGCCTGTTCTCAAAGCTTGCGTGGCGGAGGCAGAAAGCGCACTCGCCGAGCTCGCAGTGGCGACTGATGTCTCAGATGCTGCCTCACCGGCAGCAAGAGCGCAGGCGTTTATTGAGGCCGTATCTCAGTTGATTGCAGATGTCGGCATAGCGGAATCTGACGCGCGTATACAGCCTGCCGATTGGACGGCATTGACTCATGCAGCCATGGATGAAAGCGATGGCTATGTTTCGCCGCGGTTGCTGACAAAAGCAGAAATACTGGGCGTTTTGGAGCAGATTACCGCTCGCTGATGGCTTCGATCCAGGTTTTTGTTAGCGCCATAAAGCGCTCGTGGCCTGGAGTCGGCCCTTCTGAGCAGGGGAAACCATGGGCCTCTCGATCAAAATGCTCGTGCTGTACGGTGACATTGGCGCGCTGAAGCGTGTTGGCGAGACGCCTGCCGTCGTCTCGCAAGGGGTCTTTCTCGGCGGTAATTAACAGCGATCTAGGAAACCCGGCCAGTGTCGTCCGGCGTCCCGGAAACATCAGTTCGACGCTTGGGTCCGCAGGCGCAAGGCCATTCAGGTAGGTATCGGTGAACCACCGCATAATCGAGGTCGTTAATGGCCCACTTTTAGCATGCTCGGTATAGGAGCGCATGCCCGCGTGGTAGTGCTGGATGGCGGGATACATCATGAGACAGCCTCTCAGACGAGGCTCATCGGGCAGTCTTGCAGCGGTTGCCAGTGTGAGATTGCCGCCCGCACTGTCTCCAGCGATAACGACCTCACCATTGTTGGGGGCTAGCGCGTTGAGGTTATCAATGATCCACCTCGAGGCGGCTAATGCGTCGTTATGCGCGGTAGGAAAAGGATGCTCCGGAGCGAGCCGGTAGTCTATGGACATCACAGTGCACTGTGTTTGATCGGCAAGATGCAAACAAAATGGATGATGGGTATCGAGGTCGCCGATGGTCCAGCCGCCACCATGAAAATAGATAATCAGTGGCCGTTCTCGAGACCCGTGGTACATGCGAGTAGCCAGACTGTATTCGTCAAACGCCAGTTGCAAAACACTGGTTTTAACCTCTGGAAGAGGCGTGCCTTCCCATGCCAGTCGATTCATGCGGCGGTAATACCAGCGAAAGCAGAGGGTTTTCAGTTTATTGAGAAGGGCTGTCACAAAGTATTACTCAGCGTCGACATACCGCGCGTCAGGGTCAGATTGGTATTCATAGCGGCCATCGTCGTTAAGCCGGCGACTAATATTACCGCGATGCCATAGATAATTCAGATGTGCGACGGTTTCACCAGTTGCCATTTGCAGTTCTCCGTCTTTTATCTCACGGCCAAACAGACAGGTAAAGCAATCGGGCAGTATCTTGGGTTCCATGAGCAAGTCATAGAGTTTCGCCAGAGCGAGTCGATGACTATCGATAATCTGGTTCAACCGCACGCGAACCCCGGTGAAGGGTGCTTGGTGTGCAGGGAGTACGAGCAAATCTTCCGGCAACATGCCGAGTAGCCTTGTGCTGGAGGCTAACCAGGCTTCTAAGGGATTACCGTCAGGTTGTGTCGGAAAAACCGACACGTTGGGTGTGATGCGCGGCAGGATCTGGTCGCCTGCGATGACCAATTGTAGTGCCGGGCAGTAGAGGCACGCATGCTCTGGGGAATGGCCTTCACCTACGACGATTTGCCAATAACGACCCCCAATGGCCAATGTTTGTCGATCAGTGAGTCGCTGGTAGTTATGAGGAAGCGGTGTCGTAAACTGCCCAAAGGCACCAAAGCGGTCCCGGTAATGGTCGAGTTGGCTCGTTGAAAAGCCCGAGCGGTGATAAAACGAAATGGCGGCGGATGGCGCCTGTTCTCCGGTGTAACCCATAATCAGGCTGCCGGTCAGGAACTCGGCCTGTGTCATGTATAAGTCACAAGCAAAGCGCTCGCATAACCATCCGGCTAGGCCGATGTGATCAGGATGCATATGCGTGCAAATCACACGCTTCACGGGCTTGCCGCCCATAAAGCCGTCAAATAATGCCTCCCAATGCGCCTTTGCTGTTTCCAGGTTCAGGCAGGTATCGACAATCGTCCATCCATCGCCATCTTCTAGAAGCCATAGGTTGATATGGTTGAGTGGGCCCGGCATGGTAAATCGGAGCCACCATACGCCAGGAGCTACCTCGAAAGGAGTCTCATCGGGATGGTCAAGCCGACCCCAGGGGTAGGTCAGGCCGCGATACTGCTCGTCAACACGTTTCAGGGTCATCGATCCTTCGTCACATTAACCAGAAGTGTGCGCGTCAGCGCGCGCGCTGTCTACTGATGCTCTCCCTATAGGGTTACAGACAAGGACAGTTCTCAATGTGATACTGGCTCTGGCTCAGCCCGTATGTCACGACATTGGATGACTGACCAGTCTTTTCAGTACCGAATCCGGAGGATCTTCGATGTCAGCAAAGCTCGATACGCAAGCGCTTAAAAAATTAGATCAAGCGCACCACCTGCATCCCTTCACTGATTTTGCCGACTACGCCCGCCATGGGGGGCGTATTGTGAGCCGAGCTGAGCACATTTATATTTTCGATTCTGACGGCAATAAAATTCAGGATGGTATGTCGGGGTTGTGGTGCTGCAACTTGGGATATTCTCAAGAGCGGATTAAAACCGCGGTTGCCGATCAGCTCGCTGAATTAC
>CAJQKG010000231.1 GCA_905478845.1 uncultured Luminiphilus sp. | reverse complement strand
AATACATCCGAAAAAGCGACGCGTGCATCGGCAATGGCGCGGCGGACGATATCGACCGGCATTTCCTTAGCGTCGCTGGGTTCAAAACGCGCACCGACTTCAGCCGCTAAGGTCTCAAGCTGCTTAATCGCGGCGGGGCGGTAGACATCGGCACTCACGACCGACACCTTTTTCTTTTCTCTCTCAATCAAATATCGGGCCAATTTGGCTACCGATGTAGTCTTACCCGCTCCCTGGAGCCCCGCCACCATGATCACCGCGGGAGGCTGCGTGGCCAGATTCAGACCCTCGTTCTCGCCGCCCATGACCGCCTGAAGCTCCGCCTGCACGACTTTCAGGAACGCTTGGCCCGGCGACAAACTCTTGCTGACTTCGGTTCCCACCGCTCGATCTTTGACACGATCGGTAAAGGTTTTTACCACCGGCAACGCCACGTCGGCCTCTAACAAGGTCATGCGCACATCACGCAAGGTGTCGCGAATATTGTCCTCAGTCAGCTTAGACTTGCCTGAAATGGCTTTAAGACTAGCGCCTAGGCGATCACTTAACGATTCAAACATGGTGTTATCACCCCCTCTCAGGGATACCCAATATCATCCAGAAGCGCGTAGTATAAGGATGCGATGACAGATACCCAAATCGACCACCTGACGGCCCTACTTTTGAACACGGAGAGACCATGGATACGCCCCCCAGCTTATTGAGTGCTGGCCTCGCTATTCTCTCGGCGCTACTTTATTTGATCGCTGTGTGGCGTCAGGCATTGAGTTTGGGGGCGGGTGAGGAAGGTCAGCGCCAACACATCGCATTGGTCGGTGCGGCGGCACTCGTTGCCCATGCCTTAGCCGCCTATCTCCCTGCTCAGGCCGGCGAGTCCAGCTTGGGCTTTTATCGCGTTGCGTCCTTGATGTTCCTCAGCATGGGGGTTATCAGCCTCGTCGCTTTGCTTATCAGACCGCTTCACACGTTACTGATTGTGCTCTTCCCCCTGGCGGCGCTGTCTATTCTGGTCGCCACGTTTGCACCCGATACCAGTCGCCCCATGAGTGATTTACCCGCCGGCATTTTGTCTCACGTATCGGCCTCCATCATTAGCTTCGCGGTGTTGGCGTTGGCGGTGCTGCAAGGACTCCTGGTCACGCTCCAATCGCAGCGGTTACGGCAACATCGTGGGCGAGGTGTGATTCGCAAGCTGCCGCCACTTGAGGCCGCCTCAGCGCTATTTTACGAACTTACCGGTGCCGGCTTTTTGATTCTCACCATTGCCATTGGCACTGGCATTGTTTTTGTCGAGGATCTATTTGGGCAGCACTTGGTGCATAAAACGATTCTGACACTGCTATCTTGGTGCCTTTATGCGGTCCTGCTGATCCAGTATTTTCGGCGCGGATGGCGTGTTCAGTCGGCCATTACGGTCAACTTGATTGCGTTTGGCTTGGTCGTCCTCGGTTTTTTCGGCTCAAAACTGGTACTCGAACTGCTGCTTCCGCTCACCCAGTAACCGAAGAATCGCTGCCGAAAGTCGTCATAAGAGACTTGTGCCGCAGGCGATTTTTCTCCACCATTTCCCTTCACCGGTTATAGAGGCGTCAGCCACTCTTGAACGAGACATCACTGGCTCTGCTCTTTGCAGCGCTAGCCCTCCTGATTTTGATCTCTGCTTTCTTTTCTAGCTCAGAGACCAGCATGATGTCCTTAAACCGGTATCGCCTAAAACACTTGAGCGGAACAGGTCACCGCGGCGCCAAAAGGGCCATCCGCTTGCTCAAGCGACCCGATCGGCTCATCGGACTCATACTGATTGGCAACAATCTGGTAAATATTCTGGCTTCCGCGATTGCTACCGTCATCGCGATTCGGCTATTCGGTGATGCGGGCATCGTCATCGCGACCATCACCCTCACCTTTGTAATTTTGATTTTTGCAGAGATCACACCGAAAACGATTGCGGCGTTGCACCCAGAAAGGGTGGCATTCCCTGCAAGCCTGATTCTAGTGCCCCTGCAAAAACTCTTGATGCCCTTAGTGTTATCGATCAACTGGCTCACTAATGGCATCTTAAAATTAATGGGGTTTTCCCCAGATCAAGCAGGAGACGATGCGGTATCGCAAGAGGAATTAAGAACCATCGTGACGGAATCGGCCTCAATGATTCCCAGTCGGCACCGTCGTATGTTGGTCAATATTCTCGATCTTGAGCAAATGACCGTAAATGACATCATGGCGCCCCGCAACGAGATCTACGGCATCGACATGGAGGCCCCAGACGAGGCCATTTTGCAACAACTCAAAAATAGCGAACACACGCGCTTACCGATATACCAAGGCGACACCAATCAAATCGAAGGCGTGTTTCATATGCGGAATTTAAGCCGCGTATTAGAAGGGGGGCGGCTCAATCGAGAAACGCTCAGAAATGAGACCGACGCCCCGTACTTTATTCCTGAAAATACGCCGCTCAACACTCAGTTACTGCATTTTCAAAGGCAGAAGAAACGCCTCGGCATGGTGGTAGACGAGTATGGCGATATCCTTGGCCTGGTGGCGCTAGAAGATATTCTTGAGGAGATTGTGGGCGAGTTCACCTCTAACCTGGTCGAAGAAAATGAGGAAATTACGCGCCACACCGACGGTAGCACCACCTGTTCGGGCACCGTCACGATTCGCGATCTGAATCGGCAACGAAAATGGGATCTGCCCACAGATGGCCCTAAAACGGTAAGCGGCTTGGCACTCGAGGCACTGGAAGCTTTTCCTAGCGCCCGCGCCTCAGTGAGGATTGAGGGGTATCAACTGGAGATTGAAGACATTGCTAAGACGCATATTAATCGCGTCCGGATTTGGCCATTAGAAACCGAGGCGGGTTTGCTCGAG
>CAJQKG010000230.1 GCA_905478845.1 uncultured Luminiphilus sp. | reverse complement strand
CTTTCCCGCTGGGCTGTCCGCTGGAGAATATTGTGACGTTGGCCGACGCCGACGCGAACGTCTGCCTCTATCGCGAGTATGGGCGCAAGCTGTGAGAGACCCTGGAGGCGCCGTATTTTCAAGCTCCAATCGGTCTGGATAGCACGACCAAGTTTCTTCGCGCGATAGGTGAAGAGTTGGGTCTCGACCCCGAACCCTTTATCGAGCAAGAAAAACACACCACGCTGAAGCCAGTCTGGGATCTATGGCGATCGGTGACCCAGGACTTTTTTGGCACTGCTAGTTTTGGGGTGGTGGCAACCGAGACTTATACACGTGGATTGCGACACTTCCTTGAGGGAGAGCTGGGTTTACCGTGTGCTTTCCACTTTTCGCGCAAGCCTGGCGTCAAGCCTGATAACGAGCAAGTTCGTGAGGCCATTCGTGGATCGGGCGCGCTGCTGGTGTTTGGTGGTTACAACGAACGCATGTACATCAACGAGGCAGGAAACAAGAGCGTTTATGTTCCCGCATCCTTGCCTGGCACCATTATCCGTCGTCACACGGGCACGCCATTTATGGGTTACGCAGGTACCTGTTATTTGGTGCAAGAAGTTTGTAATGCCCTGTTTGACGCGTTGTTCAATATTTTGCCACTAGGGACCGAGCTCGACAAAGTGGATCCAACGCTTGCAAGGGCTGCCGAAACCCTGCTGTGGGCTGACGCTGCACAAGAGGGGCTTAACCGCATCGTGGCAGCGCAACCGATTCTTGTCCGTATCTCAGCCGCCAAACGATTGCGCGACGCGTCCGAGCAGGCAGCTAAAGCTGCGGGTGTGAGCACGGTAGAAATTGGGCATGTCCAACACGCTAGCGAAAGCCTGCAGTTTGGAGATGCCGCATGAATAGCAGCATGAATAAAAGCATAACGTCGACAGTGACATATACACCCTTCGGGGAGGGAAGACTCATGGCAACAAATCATAGAGCAAGCGATGGGCCAGACAGTATTTTGGATCAACTGCAGTTCCGGATGCTATTTACGATGGTGTTCACGTGGTTTATAGCGGCCGCCATTTTGAAGTCATTGACGTTCCAACGGACTGGCAGCACGGAGAGCTGCTGGCAAGAGGCAAGGCGGTCGGCATATAGCCTGACACCTTATGCCTTCATGAGAATTTGAGCTAACCGAGATCAGTAGGAGACGGAGATCGGTGAGCAGTTGTTTGAGAACTGGCGGCTAACGCCATAAAGGGAGAGTCATGTCATGTCGATGCTGAGTTTTGAGAAAAAGTATCGTGTCCGGGGGGGGACCCTTATCGGAGGCGATCTATTCGATTTTTGGATAGGGCCCTTTTGGGTTGGCTTCTTTGGCGTTACCACCGCATTTTTCGCCTTTCTGGGCACCGGGTTGCTGATTTATGGCGCTGCCATTGGTCCGACTTGGAACGTCTGGCAAATTAGCATTGCACCGCCTGATTTATCCTATGGGCTCAGTATGGCGCCCCTCAGAGAGGGAGGGCTGTGGCAGATCATTACGATCTGCGCCGTGGGGGCGTTTGGCTCTTGGGCGCTAAGGCAAGTAGAGATTTCGAGAAAGTTAGGCATGGGACTCCACATTCCCTTTGCGTTTAGCTTTGCCATATTCGCTTACGTGACGCTGGTCATCATTCGTCCTGTCCTGCTTGGCGCGTGGGGTCATGGTTTCCCCTACGGCATTCTCAGCCACCTCGACTGGGTGTCCAACGTGGGTTATCAGTTTCTGCATTTTCACTACAACCCAGCACACATGATTGCGGTGACCTTCTTCTTCACGACTGCCCTGGCATTGTCGATGCATGGGTCGCTGATCTTGATGGCGACGGATCCCCGCGAGGGAGAGACAGTGAAAACCGGAGAGCATGAAAACACGTTCTTCCGCGACAGCATCGGTTACTCCGTTGGCGCGTTAGGTATTCACCGTGTCGGCGTATTTGTGGCTATTTCGGCGGCATTTTGGAGTGCGGTATGCATCGTCATCAGCGGGCCATTTTGGACACGCGGCTGGCCTGAATGGTGGAACTGGTGGCTTGAACTGCCGGTCTGGTACTGAGAGGGGACCATGTCATGAGAGAATATCAAAATATTTTTACACAAGTGCAGGTCGCAGCGCCCGATTATCCCGGTGTCCCCATTGGTGATGAGGAATACAATCGCACCAGCGGGATCATCCATAATCATTGGCTCGGCAAACTCGGTGATGCGCAGATAGGTCCTATTTATCTCGGGACATTAGGCGTCTTCGCGCTGATTGCCGGTGCGCTGGCGTTCTTCATAATCGGGATGAACATGTTTGCTTCGGTGAACTGGGATCCTGTTCAGTTTGTGCGACAACTTTTTTGGTTGGCCTTGGAGCCACCTCCCCCCGAGTATGGACTCACTATCCCACCGCTAAATGACGGTGGATGGTGGTTGATCGTCGGCGCGCTGTTAACGCTATCGATCATGCTTTGGTGGGCCCGCACTTTCCGTATTTCAAGAAACCTGGGGATGAGTAATTACCTTGCTTGGGCCTTTGGCGCAGCGATTCTTTTATACCTTGTGCTGGGCTTTATCCGCCCCATCTTGATGGGCTCTTGGGCTGAAGCAGTGCCATTCGGCGTCTTTCCTCACCTGGATTGGACAGCGGCCTTCTCGCTACGGTACGGCAATCTGTTCTACAACCCATTTCATATGCTCTCGATCGCCTTCCTCTATGGCTCGGCGGTCCTATTCGCAATGCACGGGGCGACGATCTTGGCAACCAGTCGCTATGGTGCTGATCGCGAGATCGACCAGATCACCGATCGGGGTACCGCTGCAGAGCGGGGTGCTTTGTTCTGGAGGTGGTGCATGGGATTCAACGCGTCGATGGAATCGATTCACCGATGGGGATGGTGGTTCGCTGTCCTGACGGTGTTAACGGGCGCGATTGGCATTCTGTTAACAGGAACAGTAGTGGAGAACTGGTACCTCTGGGGTATGAAGCACGGCATTGTGCCGGCCTATCCTCCGATTGAGGCAACCCCGGTAATCGACCCAATGATAGGGGGTGCACAATGAAAGCCTTCACGATGAAACGGTTTGCTAGTGTTCTAGTTTTAGGTACGGCGCTCATGACGGGTTGCGAGGCACCGCCGCCCGAGTCGGTTCAACGGGGCTATCGCGGTACCGGAATGGAAGCGCTCTATAACCCTGACACCTTGCAAGAATTGGTGAACGCCAACCAGGTGCCGGCAGCGATACCCGCTGTTAGCTCCGAGGGTCCAAAGGCGGGTGACATTTATCAAAATGTTGAGGTGCTAGGGCACCTGTCTGTCGGAGAATTCACCCGATTGATGGCCGCGATCACCCAATGGGTATCGCCAGACCAAGGCTGCAACTACTGTCACGTTGCTGGCGAGGGTTTTGAAGCAGACACCCTCTACACCAAAAAGGTAGCGCGGGTCATGATTGCTATGACGCAAAACGCGAATGAAAATTGGGGCGCTCACGTGGGCGGCGCAGGTGTGACCTGTTACACCTGTCACCGCGGTAATAACGTGCCCGAACAAGTCTGGACGATCGGTGTGCCACCGCGGCGCGCAGAGAACATGGGACACATGATGCAAAACGTAGCGCATCAGGAGTCGTCCGTTTATACCTCGCTACCGATTGATCCATTTACTCCCTATCTGTTGGAGGACGGAGTCGCCAGGGCGCAGGGCGATACGGCGCTCCCTCAAGGCCACGAGGCCTCGATTCAGAGTACAGAGCACATCTATAGCCTGATGATGCACTACTCCGACGCACTCGGTGTGAACTGTACTCATTGTCACAACAGTCGTGCTTTCGGCTCTTGGGAAGAGAGCAACTCAGAGCGCGTGCAGGCGTGGCATGGGCAGCAGATGGTCAAGGAAATGAATAACGCCTACATCAATCCGACTAACGACTGGCTGCCGGCTCATCGGCAAGGTCCTTTGGGTGACGCGCAAAAAGTGAACTGTGCAACTTGTCACCAAGGTGCTTATCAGCCCCTACTCGGTGCGAATATGTTGGCTGATTATCCGAACTTAGGGGCACTGGCACCCGAACCTGAGGCCGCTCCCGCGGCAATGGAAGAGACGCCAGCGCCCATGGAAATGGAGACCTCAAGTCTTGACCAAGGCGTGATGGGCGGAGAGGCAAACTGAATGAAGTGAGATAGCCGTGCTATCTCATCATCGCAGCGGTGAGCTGCGGAAAAGATCTTAATTGGACCAATTTGGTTTAGTTGGGAAGGCGTAACCCGACACTCTCGAGTGACGGCTTACTCCGAAAAGGCGTCGTCCACCCACACTCCGGTGTGATGGGCGGCAAAAAAGGCAACAAACGTACATGGGAGATTAACCATGAGTAGTATGTCTGAGAACGAAGCTCGAGAATTCCACACAGCTTATATTCGTGGATTTATCGGTTTTGTGGGCATCGCAGTAGTTGCACATTACTTACTGTATATGTGGAAGCCTTGGTTCTAAGAACCATTGAACTGTTTTGTTCACAGCGAATGGCCTTAACGCTATTTCGCAAATGAGTAACGGAGACAACTTATGCACAGATTCTGGATGTTGTTTGATCCACGCCAAGTTCTGACGGGAATTGCAGTGGGCATGTTCACACTCGCAATTACTATCCATTTCATTCTGTTGAGTACTGACAGATATGACTGGTTAGGTGATCCCAACAGCACTGGCATGGCAGTTAGTACCCAGCAAGAGGCTATGCCTCCTGCGCGGAGCTAAGTAGTGATGCAGGCCCCTTCTGGGGGCCTGAAGTTTACGACCCGCGGTGATGTCTTTTAGATGGAGCCGGTAATATAAGAAGTGGAACAGATTGCGATCACCCTGCCCCCAGAGCTGTCGATCGCCTGTAAACTGCGCCGCTTTCTAATAGTATTCTCCCCCTGGGAGCGGGTCATTTTATTTTTTGGGGATACCCTTCATGTCGACACAGACTTCCTCTGCAGCAGTGGTTTCTTTCGATAGCGAACCGCTGATTGTCGTCGACGCTCAAGACCACGTGTTGGGCCACGGCACTAAAGCAGAACTCCATCGGGGTTCGGGCACATTGCACCGAGCATTTTCGATATTTTTATTCAATGCCCGCGGTGAAGTGTTATTGCAGCAACGCAGCGACCAGAAAGCGTTATGGCCCGCGTTTTGGTCCAACACGTGTTGTAGCCACCCTCGCAGAGGTGAAACCTACGAGATTGCGACCCAGCGGCGACTCGAGGAAGAGCTGGGCGTCTCAGCAGACCTCGCTTTCACGCATCGCTTCCAATATCAAGCGCAATATGGCGCAGCCGGTGCAGAGCATGAACTCTGTTCCGTTTATGTTGGGCGTATTGATCGAGACCCCACCCCCAACCCACGAGAAGTAGCGGACTGGCGCTGGATATCGGCTAGCGCATTGGATCAGTGGTTGAGTGAGCGTCCTGAGACGTTGACGCCGTGGTTTAAGTTGGAGTGGGGGGCGTTGCGTTCAGGTCGTTATGCTCAAGCCCTCTCTAGTGTCGGCCTTGAGTGGTCCGCGAACAGCGACGCCACGGTGAGCTCAGATCCGTCCGCCGTGGTCGGTTGATTGGCGTTCAGTCGTTATCTGATCACGTTGGCCCAATACAATAAACAGATCGAGCATCCAGGATGCGCTGGGGGAGAAGCGCCGCGGCTGCGTGGGACGTTGCCACTCTTCAGTATGCGGAACGGCTGCCAGCAGAAATTGATTTTCTCGAGCGCAGGGTGCGAAAAGGTCATCTGATAACTGCTCAGACCCTCGAAAGAGTCCTGCGACAATCCCCACTTTACGGCGACGCGTCACGATCGCTCGTGTCGTAATGGGGTCATACCCGCCCGCCGCGAGCTTGTGGCCAATTTCTGCATAGAGTCTCCGAGCGGCGCGGATCCCTGGCCGGCAGGTTTTCGGCAGTTTTTCAATGCCAGAGTCAGCCTGCTGATAGCGTCGATCTGCCTCGCCAAGGAGGTGTTGCAGTACGGCAGTGAGTTTTGGCCCCGGTGAGGGATTCGCCATAAATGCATCGGGGTCAATGTCGTAGTCGCGCAAAAGCTGGCGGGGGAGGTAAAGCCGACCCGCACGCGCATCCTCACCGACATCACGGCAGATATTGGTCAGTTGCATGGCAACGCCTAGGTCTGCTGCTCGAGCGAGCGTCGCGTGATCTTTCACGCCCATGAGTATCGCCATCATGACACCGACAGTGCCTGCTACTCGAGCGCCGTAGTCGCAGAGATCGTCTACGGTCTCGTAGCAGCGTTCGGCGGTATCCCAGTCGAACCCCTCGAGTAACGCATCGAGTAACCCACGGGGCAACCGGTGATCTGTCACAATTTGGCTCAGCACACGATCGACAGAATGGTTCTGGGGTGTGCCCGCATAAATCAGGTCGAGACGACGATGTAATTCTGCCAGTGCCTGTTTGGGGTCTTCCCCAAGGTCCACTAAATCGTCCGCGATGCGACAAAACGCATAGAGCCCACAGGCTGATTCTCGCAACTTTGGCGGCAGAAAACGAGAGGCAATATGGAATGATCGTGAGCCGTGATAAAGCAGTCGCTGGCACTCACGCATGTCGGTATGCGGTGTGGTGATCTGATGATCGCTACGCATGTTGGGTCACCGCTGCCGGGATTAATTGATCAATGACCTTGGCGGATGAGATTACTGCGGGCATCCCCGCGCCGGGGTGCGTGCCGGCGCCTACTAAATAGAGGCCTTTCACGTCTTCGCTGCGATTGTGGGGCCTAAACCAAGCACTTTGGGTGATGCGTGGTTCGAAGCTGAAGCCGGCGCCTTTGAATGAGCAGAGTCGATCTTGGAAGTCTTGTGGTGTCAGTAGCCGCGACGTCACGATGCGGTCACTAAGGCCGGGAAGCATGGTTTCTTCTAGTCGTTGGCAGATGCGCTGTCGGAATGTTTCGGCGTATTCTGTCCAGTCTACGTCGGCATCGAGATGAGGGACGGGTGCTAGGGCGTAAAAGGCATCACAGCCCTCGGGTGCCATAGAAGGATCCGTCTCGGTCGGTCGATGCAAGTAGAGACTAAAGTCGTCGGCCAGCACTTTTCGTTTGAAAATATCATCCAGTAATCCGCGATAACGCGGCCCTAAAATAACCGAATGGTGGGGCACGTCTTCGTACTTGCCTTGCGTACCGAAGTACCACACAAACAAGCCATTGGAATAATGAGAGCGTTCGATCTTACGATCGGTCCAGCGCTTACGATGACGGGCGTCGATCAGGTGTCGGTAGGTCCAGGCCGCATCGGCATTGGAGACGATGAGATCACTGTGGAGTACCCGACCATCGCGCAGTCGCACTCCTTTGGCATTGCCGTTCTCAACCAGTATTTCTTCCACCTCGGCGTTGCATTCTATTTTGCCGCCTTGGCCTTCAATGAGACCTGCCATGCCTTTGACAATGCTGCCTGTGCCACCCATCGCTGACCACACGCCCCAGCGTTGCTCAAGATAGGAGATAAGGGTGTAAACGCTGGTCACTGAGAAGGGGTTGCCACCGATGAGAAGTGGGTGAAAGCTCATGGTCATGCGCAATTGGGGATCGCGGATATAACGTGACACCAATCGGTAAACACTGCGATCGCTGCGCAATTTAATGAGTTCAGGTAAAAACCGAAAGAGTGCCATCAGGGAATCAAACGGCTTGTCTACCAATCCTTCAAAACCCACCTTGTAGCGTTTTTCGCTGGCTTCTAAATAGGCTTCGTAGCCGTCTGCATCCTCGGCGCAATAGCTTTTAATTTGCTCAAGGTTACGGCGCTTGTCACCGCAGTAGTCAAAGATTCTGCCGTCATCAAAGCGCAGCCGAAAGAAAGGATCCATCGGGCGCAAATCCACATCATCTGAGAATCGTTTGCCACAGAGCTGCCATAATTCCTCAAGCAGAAAGGGGGCTGTGACAATGGTCGGGCCTGCATCAAAGGTGAAGCCATCTTGATGGTAGACGTAGGCCCGTCCACCGGGCGCATCGAGCTTTTCGAGCATATGAACTCGGTAGCCTTTTGCGCCTAAGCGTATCGCTGCCGCGAGGCCACCAAAACCGGTGCCAATCACGATGGCGGTGGGTCGGGAGTCCGTGGTTGTAAGAGATTCAAACGCTGACTGAGCAATATTCATATAAATAAGACACTTAAGTTGTCACTTATATTGGACAGTGTAGCAGTCTGTCACTGCAGTTCACAGCCTTCTTTTTGCCAAAAAACCGAGTCGTTTGGCCGATATCGCTGCGACTCGCCCGAATTGATACCCAACTGAGAGATCAAGGCCTTTGGCTGAGCGGTAGGGCTCCGTCTCGCGCGTGGGCGCTAGGATTGCGTGCTAACGATTAAAGCCTGCAACAGATTGGCGAAAGTCGCGGGTGACTCCTCGTGACCAAGGTGCCCTAGTTCAGGAATGAGCAGAGTCCGACAGCGAGTCAAGTACCGCGCTGCCGAGGTACTGCGGCTCGGTGGGATGGTGCGGTCTCCCTCGCAGGCGGCCAGCCAGATAGGTTGTTGAAGCTCGCTAAGACGACCGAGTAATGGCGGTAAGTCCCAGCCGGCCATCATCCGCAGGGTTCCTGCTATATGATCGGGGTCACTGAGTAAGGTGTCGTAACAGCGGGACATGATGGGGTCGATTGATGATCCAGTGTCGGCGAGCATGGACCCTGTGGCACGCCAGCGGAGACTCGGCGAGGCGAGCGCACGCGGCAGCCATTGACTGCGAGACAGCCATTTCGCGGCCAAGCTAAAAAACGGGGCGGCCATGGAGCCAAAGGGATTAAACGCTGGATTAATGCAAAGAATACCTTGAACTGATTCGCCTACATTGAGCGCGAACTGTGTGGCGAGTGCAGCACCCGCTGAGTGTCCAATAATCCATTGGGGTGTGGCATCGAGCTTCTGTAACAGGGCCTTAAGGTAGTCACTAAATGGCACCAGTCCCACTCGCTCAGGGGGCAGTAGTGAGGAAAACCCTTGGCCCGGCAGATCGGGTGAGATGACACGAAAGTGCGGCGTGAGCAGCGGGGTGATACCGGCAAACGAATGGCTCGATGCACCGGCGCCGTGCAGCAACAATACATCAGGCCCACGGCCAGAGACCTGCACATGATAATCGGCGCCATCAAGTGTAACGAAGCGACTGCTATCGGCTAATGGCCAAACGTCAGCGACAGCCTGCCAATGTGTCGCGGAGGTCATCCCGAAACAGCTCGGATCGTCCGGTTCAGCGTGTGGGCGTCTGCCTTTGGCAGTGCGATGTAGGTACCCCGCAATGTATCGGCTAAATCTCTGGCTCTAGATTGTGGACGTTGTGCGGTGTCGATCACCAGACCGCTGACGGGCTGCACCGCGAGTCGCTGCGCTGCCGTTAATGCATCTCGGGTGCCTGCCTCGCGATTTCGCGTGCCATCAAGCGCCACATTGGCAGCGCCGTCGGTGAGCAAAATGTACTGCGTGGTCGTACCTTGTTTGCTGGCGCGTTCGACAATATCCCGCGTTAAATTTAGTGCGGCAGCCATCGGTGTCGCACCGCCACCGGGCAGTGCCGCTAGCGCTTTCTTGGCCCTCACCAGCGACCGAGTCGGTGCCAGAAGCAGTTCGGCTGTTTCATCACGAAAAGCAATCAATGCCACTTGATCTCTGCGCACGTAGCAATCTGCTAACAGTAATTCTACGGCGCCTTTTGCTTCGGCGAGGCGTTGCATTGCTGCAGAACCTGAGGCGTCAACCACGAACAATGTCAGCGATTCGCGGCGTTGTTGATAGCGCGTTAGATGAATATCTTCTCGGCGTATTTCCAGCTTTCGCAGCGCGTCGCCGCGTTCGCGCCGGCGCAGGGGTTGCCAGGGCGCAGCGGCACGGAGTGTCGCAAGAATATTGACCCGCCCGCCGCGGCGATGATCACCACGAAAGACGCCAGTTGGCCGCCCGCGTTGCTATCACCGAATACGTCTTTGTAAGATTGATAATAC
>CAJQKG010000229.1 GCA_905478845.1 uncultured Luminiphilus sp. | reverse complement strand
GGGTCGTCAGGGGAGATGTGAGGGACCCTTTTCAACTGCACGTATGGATTCTCGTCCGCCAGTGACTGAGCATAGTGGGAACGCGTGACGGGATCGTCCCAATCCTGTAGCAGGAGGATAGGTTGCTGTAGGGCTGCGGCTTGCAGCAGCGGGCTGTGGGATCCGGCGGGAAGTTCGTACTGCCAGATGGCGGTCTGTGCGGCGAGAACGAATAGTGGCGCCGGTAGCCCGGTGACGACCTTTGCACCGTGGATCAAGCTATCGAGCATCCCTAATTGGGGATCTAGCAAAATGGTGCCGGTCACCTGTAAACCCTCTCGCAGGGCGCGAATCACCGCGCTGCCGCCCATGGAGGCGCCGAGTACAAATCGGGGGAGTGCGGTGGGCTGCGATTTATCAAGCCACTGTGCTGCTGCGAGCACGTCAGCCCACTCGGTGGCCCCCATATGCAACCGCGCATCGGTAACGGGTGAGTTACCGTGGTTCCGCAGATCCATGGCGATGACTGAAATGCCAAGCTCGTTTAACGTGGCGTAGAAGTCTAGAGAGCCAACATATGCAGAGATGCGATTCGACCCGGCACCATGGACAAATATCAATTCGGCTACGGGCTTCTCTGCTGGTATCCACCAGCCTGCCAAGGTGACGCCATCGCTCTCGATCTCAATGTCGTCAAAATCAAGGCCGCGGCTGCCTGGGTCTTGATCGACCGCGTAAGAGTTGACTGCCACGAAGAAAGCCGGCGCGACGGTGACGGACACCAGCGCCCATACGCTGAACAGTATTGCTAGGGACCAAAGAGTGAAGCGTTTTAGCGTGCTGCGGGATTTCTTCATGTGGGGTTTAGGCTGACAGGAGCCGGCGAAGCCACCCGTCTTTGTGTCTTTCTTGTTCACGCAGCACCAGCAGATCGCGAATTTCACGATCGATGGCTTTGGCAAACTGACGACGGAGCGTACTCAGCTGCCTCATCGTCAGTGTTTTGCCCTTGTGCTGACTCAGAGAAATCGGTTTCCCGATCGCGAAGTAACTCGTCTTAGGCTTGGGGAGTGGGCCCCCGAGCATGCCTGCGGGTAGGGGGGGTACTAGATCTTCTCGTAAATCCGATGGCAGCACCCCGGCCCTCATCAGCGCTTGCACGGGTGCAGACTGATAGACCTCGGCGGCAGACAGGGCATGGTTGTAGTACTCGTCAGGACCGACAGAGGCGATCGGCACCACGGTATAGCCTGCTTCGGCGGCAAGCCTGACAAAGCCGTAGCGCTCTTTCCATTGCAGCTGATACAGGGCCTCAGGGGGTTTGACAGACTCATAAGCGCCCCCCGGGTAGAGCAACAGATCTTTCCCTTGGGACATCAGTCTCTGCACGATGGGCGCTTGACCAGAGACGCCACCCAATGCATGAGCGAGTGACGCGTAGTGCGGGTTAGCGAAGAGACTCTTATCGCCAATCCCTTTTACGTAGCGACCATGGTCATAGTACAAAAAGGTGTGAAAAACGAACGCATCCAGCGCCATGAAGGCGTGATTGCCGATAAAGAGCGCAGGGCCTGCCGGGAGATTCTCAAGGCCGACAAATCGGGGTTTGAACCACGCTCTCGCCAGTGCCGCCGCCGCCGCTACCTGCGGTTTGATCGGCATGCTGAATTGAGAGACGTATTCAACGTAGGCATCTGGATCATCTACTGGGCTGGGTGCTGGGCGAACCATAGTGCAAGCTCTTACGCAGTGATAAGACTGGAGAGCTTAGCAAAACTTCGGTTATATTGATGTGGCACTTTTTGTGTGCCTCGATGGATTACTAAGTTCTTATTTATGCTGAATTCACCGCTCAAGCACTGGGCTCTCCTAGGCTATCTGGTTCTGGTATGGGGATTTGCCTTCGCGCTGATTGCTGTCGCCTTAGAGTCGCTGCACCCGACGTTTATTGTCTGGTGTCGACTGTGGATGGGGGCCGCAGTCGTGTGGTGTGTCTGGCGCTGGAGAGGAAAGCCATGGCCCCTAGGGGTCATTTGGTGGCCACGATTGTTCTTACTGAGTGTGGCTGGCAATATCATTCCCTTTTCTTTGATTGCGTGGGCTGAGCTGTCGGTTCCTTCTGCTGAGGTCGGTATCTTGATGGCGTTGATGCCTATTGCCACGCTCCTACTGGCCCACTGGTTATTAGAGCATGAGCCGTTAACGTGGGTGCGTTTCTGTGGCGTTTTAATGGGGTTTGCGGGGGTGGGTTTATTAGTCGGTGAGGATCTTTTTCAAAGCGGCACTCAGGGCCAATTGCCGGGCCAACTGGCGACTCTTTTGGCCACCCTAAGCTACGCGTTTAATGGCGTGTATGCGAAACGCATACCCGACGCTGACCCGGTGGCGCTATCCCTAGGTACCTTAGTGGTCGGGGGATTGATACTGGCGATTCCTGCTTGCCTGCTGCAAAGCACTGGTGCGGGCTTCGCGCTTTCCGTTGAGGCTGTCAGTGTGCTCTTGATTCTCGGCGTGATGGGAACGGGACTCGCCACATGGGCCTTTTTTGTCGTCGTGAGTGAGCGCGGCCCGGGTTTTTTATCGACCATTAATTATATGATTCCAGCAGTGGCTTTTTTAGCGGGCACGGTCTTTTTATCAGAGCCGTGGGGCTGGCAACATCTGGTTGCGCTTATGCTGATTCTGGTCGGGGTCTGGCTCATCCAAGTGCGGGAGGCTAAGGCGGGCCTCACTCAGGCTAAGTCCGTCTAACTCAGGCTAAGCCAGATCAAAGCGCTTCCTGAGAAAGCGCGCCACGCCATCTTCATCATGATGCCCAATGACGTCGTCGGCGACTTGGATGAGCAGGGGGTCGGCATTTGCGGTGGCATAAGACTCCGTCGCGCACTCAAACATGCTGAGATCGTTATCGCCATCACCAAAGGCAATAATATGCTCCACTCCAAGTTCTGATCTTAAGTGATTGATTCCGTTCCCTTTACTGCCAAGGCTGTGATGGATATCGAGCCAGTGTAGGTCTCTTTCTGCGACCGCAGTCCCCGCATACGCCACAAGATGAGGCTCATCGGCAATGCTTTCCCGGACGCGGTCGATCGCATTGGCGCTGCCTAAGGAAAAGAGATTTATGACACTGACGTCGTCTGGCATGGCTGTCAGGGGCTCTAAGGGGAGATGCCGTTCCTCTTCAAAAAGATCGGCTAGTTTCTGTTCGCTGCTACTTTTTAATGGCCCATGGTACAGGGCATGCTGTTGATTGGCCTGAAGCGTGAAAACGAACGGCGTTAGATCGTTGACGGTAAAGGCTGCTAAGACATGCCACACCTCTTGAGGGGTGAGCAGGTGATGATGGCTGTAGCGGCCCTCCTCGGGCGACCAGATGATGGCCCCATTTTTTAAAATCATGGGTAAAACGAAGTGATGATCTTTGAGCGGGGCGGCCGCCGCCTGCAGGGTCCGGCCAGTTGCCACGGTATAGGGGATGCCGCGTGAGCGCATCATCGCCAAGGTGTCCGCCGTATACGCTGATATTGCAGACTGCTTGTTGAGTAATGTCCCGTCGAGATCGAATACAACTAAGGTCACGTGTGCTCTCCCTAAGGGACGTGTCGATTAGACGACCGGCTAGTGCTCAGTCACCACCAGGTCAGCTACCAGTGAAGCGCGAATGTCTGCGGCGACCTCGTGATGTTCAACCCTATAGCCTGGGTTATCGATACCGGCGAACAAGGGCGCACCATCTTTTAATGCGTTGATTTGCTCGGGTGTGATCTCAAACCGAAGAAAGTGCACGGAAGACGTCTTATCGGCTGTAGTTCGATCGAGGTCTTCGTCAGCAATGGGCACGATACGATCCAGTTCGCCCACCTGCAGCCAGACTTGATCCTCAATGCCAATCATCTGCCCGAGTCTGACGGCCCGCTGCTCAGGATCGGGTATTTCGATCATAAACGTGGCCTTCCAGTTATGGCCGTCGGGAATGAGTGGGTTATAGGCGCTGAGCTCCTCTTCGATCCCAGCGGGCTCGAAGACGCGTTCGATGCGCAGCATTTCTTGGATCTGATAACGAATAGTGGTGGCATCTTCGAAGTAAAGTCGCGCGTGGTCTCCCAATGGCAGTTGGCGCGTTTTTTTGTGCGCCATCACCTCTGCGCGGAAGTCAGCTCGCCGTGCGGCATACTCTTCCAGACTCCAAAGATCTTCTCGTGTCAGTTGCGTCATAGTCATTTCCTCACTTGTCGAACAGTCGTGGTGTCACTACTGTAGCGGATTAGAGCCCATAAGCCTCTCGGAGAAGGGACATAGGGTGTTCTGCTTTTTGTACGTTGTCGGCTAGGTTTGCAATGTGCTCGCCAGCCATAGGGCAATCGCTGATAAATCGATCGGGTGCCTGTGCGTCAATTTTGCGCACCGTTGGCCGCGCAATTTTGACAGACTTATCGCGAGTCTCTTTTTTCACCGCGTAGGTCCCATCATGGCCAGAGCATCGCTCGTAGGGTGTGACCTCACTGTCATTAACAAGATTTAAAACATCTCGCGTTTTCAGTCCGATATTTTGAACGCGCTGATGACAGGCGACTTGGTAGGCGATGTCCCCTAGCGCAGACGAAAAATGCGTATTCAGTGCGTCGCCTTTATGGCGCAGCCACAGGTATTCGAATGGATCGAAAAATGCCTTTTGCACCTTTAAAACATCGGGGTCATCGGGGTACATCAATGGCAATTCTTGCTTATACATCAGCACGCAGGAGGGGATGGGAGCCGTCAAGTCATAGCCTTCATCCACCAGCTTGGCGAGTACGGGAATGTTCGCCTTCTTCAGCGCATCGACGCTATCGAGGTCTCCGAGTTCCAGCTTAGGCATGCCGCAGCACTTTTCTTTCGGCACAATATCGATATGGATGTCGTTGTGTTGAAAGACTTTGACAAAATCCTCGCCAATCGCAGGGCTGTTGTAATTGCCGTAGCAAGTGGCATATAGCGCAACCTTCCCGGTCGTTTCCCCCACAGCTTGCGCCGGCAGCGTCTTCAGCAGCGGTTTCACGCGCTTCCTCAAGGTCTTGCTGTGTAGTTTAGGGAGCGGCGCTTCATGATGAATGTCGAGGGTCGCTGACAAGGCTTTCCGAAATAGGCTGGTATTGTTAAGTGCGTTAACCGTGATGTCGACCAGCGGAATTGAGGTGGTCGACAGTAAACGGTCCGTACTCGTGAGGGCTCTGTCGCGCACCGAGGCGCCCTCGTCCTTAAAACGCTGCGCCTTGGCTCTTAGCATGAGGTGGGGGAAGTCTACATTGAACTCATGAGGGGGCACATAAGGACACTTGGTCAGATAACAAAGATCACAGAGGTAGCATTGATCCGCCACTTTGCCAAAGTCCGCCTTATCAACGCCATCCACTTCGAGCGTCGACGACTCGTCAATCAGATCAAACAGGGTAGGAAAGGCATCGCATAAGCTGACGCAGCGGCGGCAACCATGACAGACGTCAAAAACACGTTCGAGTTCCTCGTTCAATGAATCTTTGTCCCAAAACGCCTCACTTTTCCACGCTATCGGGTGCCGAGTGGGGGCGTCGACGCTGCCTTCTCTCATCTAAAATTACTCTCTCTGTGCCAATATCAGTGAAGGATTTCACCTAGCGGATGCGCAACGGTGCCAGTGGGTCAATACAGCACCCGGGTAGTAATCAAGTGGCCAAAAATAAGGGGAGCTGCGAGAGCTCCCCTGATCTAACCGCTATTCCGATTGCTCGGAGGGTGACTAGTCGTCGAGGTTATCCAGCGCTTTCTGAAAGCGATTGGCATGACTCCGCTCAGCCTTGGCTAGCGTTTCAAACCAATCCGCAATTTCGTCAAAGCCTTCATCACGCGCCGACTTGGCCATCCCGGGGTACATGTCTGTGTACTCGTGGGTCTCGCCTGCAATAGAGGCTTCGAGGTTTTTCTTGGTATCACCCATCGGTAACCCGGTTGCTGGGTCGCCCACCTCTTCGAGATACTCTAAATGTCCGTGAGCATGCCCTGTCTCGCCTTCTGCTGTTGAACGGAAGACTGCTGCGACGTCGTTGTACCCTTCGACATCCGCTTTAGAGGCGAAATACAGGTAACGTCGGTTAGCCTGAGATTCACCCGCGAATGCGTCCTTGAGATTTTGCTCGGTTGCACTGCCTTTCAATTCCATTTTCTACTCCTTAAATTCGCTGAATACCGTCGGGTTGGCATCTCCTCATAGGGACCAAGATGCCACTGACTCCTTACTATACTGATCGCGTTCATATTTGGCTTACTGATATTTTAAAAAAAATCGATCGATAAAAACGATTACCATGTGCCGCAGAGGGTTGAATTGATGTCAAACACTCCCCCAGTAGGGTCTGCAATTGAAAAGAGGCGAGAGCAACATGAAAAGCGATGAGGATCTGAGGCCGCGCTCTGGGGCACTGGGATGAGGCAGCCGACGTTGAAGCAGCTGCGCTATCTAACAGCCGTTGCGCAGCACCAGCATTTTGGGCAGGCGGCGACGGCGTCTCACG
>CAJQKG010000228.1 GCA_905478845.1 uncultured Luminiphilus sp. | reverse complement strand
GAAAAGCAAATACTAGCCGTGTGTAATCCTAAGAGCGCGCCACCGCTCGTGAGATAGTGCTGCAGTGCTGCTCTTGCTGTGTCGGATGGCGAGAACGCCTCGCTATGGCGATAGGGGTCGTACTTGTCGCCGATCATTTCCCAACGTAGGGCATTGATGGTGAGTAAGTCGACGGGTGAGGCAGCGAGTCCGGCAAGGCCCGTTTCGAGATCCCACTCAATGCGTGATTGAATGCCCAATGGTGCAAGAATATCGGCCAATGCCTCTGAAGACGCGGCAAACTCATGGAAAATACCGCCGGCTAAAATGAGGTGAGTCAGTGGTTTTTTCATCCTCGGGGTAGGTGTGCCATGACGCTATTAGAGACGCCGCCGTCGACGACCAATTGGTGACCGTGGATATATTGTGCGTCGTCAGAGTCCAAAAATAGGACCGCTTGAGCGATATCATTGGCGTCCCCCAGTCGGCGCAACGGTACGCCGCCACCGCGAACCTCGCGCACTTTGGGGTCGGCATAAATGGGTTTTGACATGCCCGCATCGATAAACCCGGGGGCGATCGCGTTGACCCGGATGCCCTTAGGCCCCCATTCAATCGCCATTGCTTGCGTCATATTCGCCATTGCCGCCTTGGTACCGCCATAGAGTCCGACACCCGGTGCCGGGTGGATGCCGTTGATAGACGTAAAGTTAATGATGTGCCCAGAGCCGCGGGACATCATCCCGGGTGCCACCTGTCGAGCGCACAGGCAGCTTCCTAGCAGATTAATGTTGAGCACGTCGATATAGTCTTGAACCGATTGCTCTTCGAGACCACCAAAACGGACGACACCCGCGTTATTGACTAGCAAATCAGGCGCCTCGCCAAACGCGGCAAAAGCGGCCTCCACTTGCTCAGGCGAGGAGACATCGGCTTCTATCCCAATGGCTCCCGGTAGGACGGCGGCGGCGCGCTCTACCCTGTCTGCTCCCAGATCAATGATGCCCACACGATAGTGATTGTCCGTGAGTACTTTAGCGATGTCGGCGCCGAGCCCTGCGGCCCCTCCGGTAACAATGGCTGTTTTCACGTTGTGATCCTTTTTTGATGAATCGGTGTCCGCATAGCAGAGGCTAACGTTATGTGAGTAACGCGAATGCCTCGGGATGCTGTAATAGGCCGCTTATCGCGCGAGTCCCATTGAATCGACAAGCTCCCGAGTCAGTACTCGCTCAGAGTATTCACTGACGCGCCATCCGGGCAAATCCCAATGGCTTGGCAGGGGAGACGTCAGATCAACCGGCTTGCCATTCTTGATGATCTGGCGGAAGCGGTGTTGCTCACCTAACTGGGTAATGACTTTTTCAGGTTCGCCGTCGAATATCAGTAGATCAGCGAGATAACCCGGTTTGATGCAGCCGAGCTCTCCCTCTCGTTTGAGGGCGCGCGCGCCTTGTTCAGTGGCGCTATTAATGGCTTGCAGTGGCGTCATGCCGAGATCCTCGACGAATACCTGCAATTCACGATAGTGCCAATCTCCGTAGGGCGTCAGGCTGAAACCACTCTCACTGCCGGTCAGCAGTGGGACCCCCGCGTCATAGGCGGCACGGAGAGTACCCACACTTTCCGTGATCTCCGCTCGAAAGACTTCCCTAAGACTCTCATCGGAGCCAATGGCAGGACCGTAGTCGGCCAAGTTAGCTTGAAAGGTGAAGGTGGGCACTAACGGAACTTTACGGTCAACAACGACCTGTAACGCCTCGTCGTTCATATAGGTGGCATGCAGAATCATGTCGAATCCAGCAAGCGCGGCGTCGCGCGTGCTGGTTGCATTGCGGCAGTGGCCTACGACCGGAATACCGAATTGGTGTGCGGTATCGCACACCAATTTAAGTTCATCGAGTGTCCAGGTAGAAATTTCGCCTGGCTCTTTACCGGGACGAATCGGTAAGCCGCTGACGTGAACCTTGATCCAGTCCACGCCTGTTTTGATTTGCTTGTGAATCTCTCGGACAATTTCGGCCGGTGTGTGCACGATTCTTGCGTATCCCCGCGTGCCCTCATCAGGGAGTAAACGGGTAGCGGTGCCGCCGACACAATTGATTAACACATTACCGCCGGTTGTCATGCGTGGGCCCTCGATGACGCCCCCTTCGATTGCGTCACGAAGGTCGACGCCGACATCGAATACGCAGTCCGCATCGAAGAAGCTCGTAAAGCCGGCCCGCAGTACTTTTTGCGCATTGACCCCGGCCACCAATGCAGCGAGTCCATAGCGACGATGAAAAAATAGCTCATCATTGCTGTTGGGTTGATCAAAGCTAATATGGCAATGGCTATCGATCAGTCCCGGTAGTACGCGACAGCCAGTGGCATCCATTTTGGTGATGACGGCGTCTGCGGGGATCGTGGTGGTTAGATCACGGCCTACGTTAACAATGCGTTCGCCGCAAATGAGGACGTCACACTGGGCCGGTTCGGCACCGGTACCATCGATCACCATGCCGTTTTGAATCAAAGTATAAGCGTCACTCATAGGGAGTACTCCTCATTCACCGCACGGGGGAGCCGCTCGACAGATTTTGTTTTGTTTAACGCAATAAACCGCATGAGTGCATCTCCTTGCTCCAAGGTGTGGCGTTGTATGTTGTCACGCGCTATTTCCGCGTCGCCTGCAACGATAGCGGATATGATGGTGTCGTGGTCGGACTGATTCTTCTTAAGCCTGCCTGGTGTCATGACCTGAAAGCGACGATAGGGGAGTACCCTAAGCGACATCCAATCGGTTGTTTCGATCAATATTTTGTTGTGACAGCCTCTCACAATCGCGTGATGAAAAGCGCTGCCGAGTTTTGCGTAGTCATTGGGGTCCCCTTGGCGGCGTAAATTATCGGCGGCTGATTCGTGGATTGTCATCAGATGCTGTTTTTCATCTGGGCTCATCCGCATGGTGCTGAGAAAAGCGGCAGATCCTTCAAGTTCTGAAAGGGCCTCAAATAGGTCTAAAAGCGTACCCGGATCGAGTTCGCTGACCACGGCTCTTCGGTGGGCAGATTTGGAGATGAGTCCGGCCTGAACAAGCTGGGTAATCGCCTCACGAACAGGGGTTCGTGAGACGCCAAATCGTGTCGCGAGGCGACCCTCTTCCATCGATGTACCGGGCACCAGCGAGCCACTGAATATCTCGCTCTCAATAGCAAGGCGAATCGTGTCTGCTTGCGTGGTTTCTCGGTCAGTCAATGGGGATTTCCTGTGGCGTCGAAGCGGCACCAATGAGCAGTGGGTATTGACCCCAGTTAGCCCGCTCTGTGGCCGTGTCAGCGACTGGTGGGTTCAGCGGATCCAGCCGCGCATGATGTTGTAAGAGGCTTTTGAGAAGGTTAGTCAGCGTGCCATAGTGGGGTGCTTGGCTAGCTTCTTTTCCCTGCCCCAGTCCGCCCGCGATATCGCGCCCAAAACAGGTGTGAATCCCAATGCCAAAGGTGAGACCGAACGCCGGGATACGATCAGCCACCACTCGGTGCGGATTGAAGGATGTCGCGTCTTCTCCGAAGATGGCCGTCTCGATATTGGCAGACATCAAGTCGATCAATACGTTGTCATCTGCCTCAACGTGAGTGCCGTCGGGAAGCGTAAAGGCTTCATTCGCCTTTCTCCAGGCGACGGGGCTCGCGGGATGTAAACGAAGACTTTCATGGAGGCACTGTTGCAGGAAAGCATCATCTGTTTTGATTCGCTCCGCATCCTCTGGGTTTGTCTGACACCATTGCGTAATCTCATGAAAGCTATGGGTCAGCGCATTGGCTGAGCTATGCGCGCCAGCTTGCATGAAAAACGCCACTTCTCTAAGAATCATATCGTCATCGAGGTCTTGTTCGTCACGATTAGCGAGCAAGACACTCAGGATGTCACGAGGCATGTCTTCCTCGACGGCGACACCTGACGCAATATTGTTGAGGGTCACTTCCCGGCGCCGTTTAGAAGGTGCCAGAAAGCGATGATCAAACTCTGCCAGTGCTGCTGAGACTTCCTCGCGCACGGTGTCTTTGTCGCGCGTTGAGTGAAAAAGGGTAGCGCCCTCACTGAATTTTCGAGTCAGTCGAACGAGGGCATCGGTCTCCTCTTCTGAGCCCGCTGTTCGATCAATGCCTGCGATATCAGCGCTTAGATTAATGTTGACGCGAAAACCAAACTCCGGGAGATCGACCTGCCCCTTTTTCAAGTAAGGGGCGAGCGTCCGAGACAGGGTCAGAGGGTACACTTCGCTCTCATAATATCGCGCAAAGTCTCGCCGAAAGAGCTTCCACTCAATTGCTCTGCGACCCGCGTGGGCGGCACCGTGGAGTGTGAGCAGCACGCGCTCAAGTAACACATCGCACTCGCCATACATTGACTGTACGAGTCGACGGTCGCACAAAGCCGAAAAGGCATTTTGGTAGCCGGTGACGCGAGCAGGCGCTGCTGTCATGGGTCTAAAACAACACGGGATAGGTAGCCCAGACATCTCTCTCTGAGGCGGCTATTTTTTCTGGCGGTTGATCGGGATTGGGGCGCATACCTCGTTCAATGAGCTCTTTGATAATGAGGGTAATGGTGCCGAATTGGTGGTTGCCAGATTGGGGTTCCTCGGCCTGGCGCAATACGGTGCCGGCGACTAGATTCATACCGAGGCAGACATGCATGCCGCCGCCAAAGGACATGCCTGCTGGACTCACCCTTCCCTCAACAGTGCGCCGTGGATTAAACGCGGCCGCATCGTCACCAAACACGCTGACATCTCGGTTCGCGGTTTGCAGGTCGATAACTACCTTGTCGCCAGCGGGTACCGTCTGTCCGTTGGCCAGAGTGACCTCTGCTTCAGCGCGGCGCCACGCCTCGGGGCTCGACGGATGCAGTCGCATACTTTCGAGCACAAATCGCTGTAATTGATGTGGTGTTGCCACGATGTCGATCGGTGCATCATCGTGCTGATTGCACCAAGTAAACAGTTCGTTGGTGGCATGTACCAATGTATGCACTGAGGTATGGGATGCGGCGAGATAATAGAAAGCGACCTCTCTGACCATCAGCTCGTCGGGCATTGTTAGTTCGGTATCGTGCATCAATAGAATGGTCAGGATATCGCGAGGGAGAGCCTCGTCGGATAAGGTCCCATTTCTGAATTGCTCGATGAGGTCCAGCCGCCTGGCACGAGACGGTAAAAAGAATCGCTCCCGAAACTCATCAATCGCTTCTCGAATTTCTTGGTAGATCGGCTCTCGATCCCCTTTGAATTGTCCGATGGTGGCCGCTTGCCCCAGCTGTATCAGCAAGCGGTGCTGTGCATCAGCCTCTTCAACCGTTCCGTCGATACGATCGATGCCGGCAAATGAGAGCGAGAGGTGCACCATGATGCGATAGCCCAGCTCCTTGAGGTCAAGCGAAGACGCGGTGAGGAATTGGTCAAGCGTTTCGTTCAGCAACCCCGGAAAAACGTCGTTTTCATACACCCGAAAAAAATTCCGACGGAATAACTGGCTCTCAACGGATCGCCGCTGTCGATGCTCGTCCCCATGCAGAGTCACCAGCACCTTATCCATTAAAATCTTGCCATCGTCGTAGAGGGACTGTTTTAAATCGTTGAGGCGTAGCGCGTGCTCGACATCGTAATATTTACTGACGCGATGGATTTCCATGAGGTGTTCTCCGGGTCGGTTGCGGTCGAGTGCGCGATGCTAAACTCGCTCGGCGCGAGCCCTGAGTGTATACAGCAGGGCAAAAAGTGTACACACTTTGTTCGGCGTCACGGCCGCCAAACGATCTTGGCAGCTTGGCTTTAACAATTGACACAGCGGTGTCATATTGTGAACAGAACGGGCGAGAGAGGGGCAGTATGAAGCTGACAGTGAATGGGACAGAGGTCAACATTGAGAGTGAGGCAGATACGCCTTTACTGTGGGTGTTGCGCGACGAATTAGATCTTGTCGGCACCAAGTATGGCTGCGGTATGGCGCAGTGCGGCGCGTGTACCGTCCATTTAGCGGGCCAACCCATCCGTTCTTGTGTCACGCCGGTCTCTGCGGCGGAAGGTAAGGCAGTTGAAACCATTGAGGGGCAGACCGATGCAGCGGGTTTATCGGCCGTGCAGCGCGCCTGGCTGGAGACGGATGTGGCGCAATGTGGTTACTGCCAATCGGGTCAGATTATGGTGGCCACTGCGCTGTTGAAGAAGAACCCTGCACCGACAGATCAGCAGATCGACACTGCGATGGCCGGTAATGTGTGTCGGTGCGGCACGTATCCACGCATTCGCAAAGCGGTTCATTTAGCGGCCAAGCTGATCGCAACGGAGGCGTTGGTATGAGTCATTCATCGATGACAGCCGGGCTCAGTAGACGGCAGTTTGTGCAAGCGGGCGGCGCCTTACTGTTTGCGGCCGAATGCCCCATCACGTTTGCTAGCAAGGCCAACGCGGCGGGTGGCGGCGCGATGATGAACAGCTTTGTTCGCATCGACCCCAGCAACGTGATTACGATGCTGGCCAATCACTCAGAGTTTGGTAACGGCGCCTACACTGTCATGACAATGATGCTGGCTGAGGAGCTCGATGTTGATTATCGGGCCATTCAGGTAGAGGCCGCGCCGACCTCTCCGGATTATTACTCCCCTCTGTTTCGCGAGTACCTGACAGCCGGCTCTGTCACCACCGGGAGTACCTGGTTGCCGATGCGGACTGCGGGCGCGAAGGCGCGCGCGATGCTCATTGACGCGGCAGCTCAGGATTGGGGTGTGGCGCAGGCTGAGCTCAGCACCGAAGCCGGGATGGTGCATCACTTGGCCACGAAGCGCCAGATATCCTATGGACAGTTGATCGATTCAATTCATCGCCTGAAGATCATGCCTCCGGAGACTGTGTCGCTTAAGGACCCCAGCGAATTTAAGGTGCTTGGCAAGCCCACTAAGCGTTATGAAGGTGCCGCCAAGGTCGATGGCAGTGCGCAGTTTGGTATCGACTTGAAGCTGCCCGGTATGTTGCACGGCGCGATTGCGCGACCGCCGGTACACGGTGGTCGTGTGGTCTCTTTTGATGCGACCGCTGCCTTGAAGATGCCGGGTGTCGTCAAGGTTAAGGCGATTGGCGCTGGTGTAGTGGTGTTGGCAAAGAGTTACTGGCAGGCACAGAAAGCGCGCGGCGAGCTCAATATCACTTGGGACAGAGGTGACAATGACGGCGTCTCCAGTGAGCAGTTCTATAGTGATTATCGCGCGCTAGCAGAGCAGCCGGGCATATTGGCAGAAGATATTGGCGACGCCCTCGGTGCTTTGTCTGGCGCAGACCGCGTGATTGAGTCGGTTTACGAAATGCCCTTGCTGGCGCATGCCACGCTAGAGCCCCTGAACTGCATTGCACAGGTTTCTGAGAATGCCTGCACCATCTGGAGTGGCACGCAGTACCAATCGAACGACCAAGAAGTGATCTCCCGTTTTCTGGGGATTCCACAAGAGCATGTCACGGTTCACCGCCCCTTAATGGGCGGGAGTTTTGGGCGCCGCTCAAGCAAGACAGCAGACTTTACGGTTGAGGCCGTTGAGGCGGCGATGGGCGAGAGCGTGCCAGTAAAAATCATCTGGTCTCGTGAGGAAGATATTCGCAGCGGCCATTATCGCCCGCTCTTTGTCCACAAGATGCGCGGATCGCTGGATGCATCGGGTATGCCCGATGCCTGGCATCAGGTGGCGGTGGGTCAATCGCTCATGCAAGGGAGTAAACACGATCCTGCCTATATGGTACGGGGAATCGATATTTACTCCCTAGATGGCTGTCTTCAGGAGCCGTTTGGTGTGTTCCCTTATGGGACCTCCTACCAAATCCCGCATCACCGCGTGGAGAGCCATAACGCCCCGAGGGTGGGGATTGTCCCCCAGGAGTGGCGTTCGGTGGGGCACACCCATACCGGTATTGCTTACGAGTGCTTCTTGGATGAGCTGGCCGATGCGGGCGAGATCGATCCGCTCGAGTTGCGACTGCGCTTGACCAAAGATCACGCGAGGATGAATCGTGTCCTCCGGGTGCTGCGTGAAAAAAGCCAGTGGGACGAGCCGCTAGGAGCAGGGCGGGGTCGCGGGATGGCGTCGAGAATCTACTCAGTATCGCCGATTGCGCAAGCAGTGGAGATCAGTGTTGCGGATAACGGTGACTTCACCATTGACCGTGTGGTTTGCGTGTTGGACTGCGGTTTTGCAGTGAATCCGCTGGGGATTGAAGGTCAGGTAGAAGGGGGCATCGCATTCGGTTTGGGCGGCGCGGCATTCGGCAATATTGATATTGTTAATGGTGAGGTACAGCAGAGTAATTTCCATGACTATCCGGTGATCAGAATGCCCCAGATGCCCAAGGTGGAAGTGCATATTTTACCGAGCGACGAGCCGCCCACCGGTGTCGGTGAGCAGGCGACAGCCCCGATTGCGCCCGCGGTGGCAAACGCGCTGTTTAATGCAACGGGGCGACGTGTTCGTCGTTTCCCCCTGTCGAGTCAAGGGTTCAAACTGGTCTGAGGAGACAGCATGGCACTGGAGCATATGGTCTGGCTGACGCCAAAAGCGGGTGTCGGTGCGGATAAGATGGAAGAGATTTTGGCGTCGATTCGCGCGCTGACACACATACCCGGGGTGATTGCTATTTCGGCGGGCCGTAACATCACGGATCGTGCCGGTGGTGCGACGCATGGGGTACTGGTGACGCTGGAATCGGAGAGCGATTTGCCAGGATACCTG